>NZ_JBFTNE010000116.1:0-19610 GCF_056397325.1 Cupriavidus sp. 05N39 | reverse complement strand
CCCCTGCGGGGGGCGACCTACTTTCTTGTCTTGCCAAGAAAGTAGGCAAAGAAGGCGCGCCGGATGGGGCGACACCCCCTCGGGATCCGGCGAAAAGAGCGGCCGGGACCCAAACTCGCATCGCCTTAAGGCGATACTCAAACATGGGTCCCTCTTTTCCGCTCTTTTCACYGGATCCCGAGGCGCCCCATACGGCCTGGTACACCTACACGGCTCGCTTCGCATCGCGTTGGGGTGTGGCCCGCCCTTGCGGGCGCTCCACACGGCTGGAACCGAACTATTGCCGGGGCGTGTTGCGCGAAGCGGGGCTTGGGATTCAGGCCGCAACTAGGCTCGGGATGGTCGATCGTTTATTTGATCGATATATGCAACAAATATGATCATTTTATGGGGTTTTTGTATCGACCGGCGCAACTTAAGCTCGCGTTTTCCTTGATTTCCTGCAACGTGAGACCTTTCATGCGCTTCAATCCTAGTCTGACCCGTTTCTTACGCGGCCTGGCCGCCACTGCACTGTGCCTGGGCTTCGTTGGCGGCGCGCCCGCCATTGCCGCTTCCGCGCTGAAGCTGGAGGTTTATAACCCCGGTACCAACAGCATCTTCCCGGTCTCCTCCGAACTGGTCACTGGCGCGCGCGACGCGGTGCTGATCGATGCGCAGTTCCAGCGCAACGATGCCGAGGCGCTGGTCGAGCGGGTCCGGGCCAGCGGCAAGAACCTGACCACCGTCTATATCAGTCACAGCGACCCGGATTTCTATTTCGGGCTGGACGTGATCAAGGCCGCGTTTCCGGCGGCGAAGATCGTCGCCACGCCGCAGACGGTGGCGGCGATCCAGGCTTCCATGGCAGGCAAGCAGGCTTACTGGTCGCCGATCCTGAAGGAGAATGCGCCCAGGGCGCTGGTGTTGCCCGAGCCGCTGGCCGGCAATACCATCCTGCTCGAAGGCAAAAAGCTGGAAGTGCTGGGCCTGGATGGTCCGGCGCCGGCCCGCACCGTGGTGTGGATTCCGGCGCTCAAGACAGTGGCCGGCGGTGTGGTGGTCTTCGGCAAGAGCCATGTCTGGATTGCCGATACCCAGACGCCTGCTTCGCGCCAGCAATGGATTGCCATGCTCGGCCGCATCGAGGCGAAGAAGCCGGCGCGGGTCGTGCCGGGGCACTTCCTGGACGAGGCGCCGCAGACGCTGGCATCGGTGCGTTTCACGCGGGACTACCTGCGCACGTTCGAGCGCGAGGCGGCAAAGGCGTCGGATGCCAAGGCATTGAGCACGGCGATGCAGCAGCACTATCCGAAGCTGGGCGGCGTGGAGTCGCTCGACCTGAGCGCCAGGGTCATCAAGGGCGAGATGACCTGGCCTGCAAAATAACGGCGGCGCGCCGCATTGAACACGACAAGTCACGGGAACGCATCGATCATGTCCGGCCTCACCCTGCATTACATTTATGACCCCCTGTGCGGCTGGTGCTACGGCGCCGCGCCGCTGGTGCGCGCCGCGCGCGCGGTGCCCGGGCTGGCACTGGCGCTGCACGGCGGCGGCATGATGACGGGCGCGAACCGGCGCCGCATTTCGCCGCAATGGCGCGACTACGTGATGCCGCATGACAGGCGTATCGCGGCGCTGACGGGCCAGCCGTTCGGCGAGCGCTATTTCGAGGGTTTGCTGCGCGACGAGCAAGCGGTGATGGACTCCACGCCGCCGACCACCGCGATCCTGGCGGCGCAATCGATGGGCGGCGTGGAGGCTGCCGCCGATTTGCTGGCGCGCCTGCAGCACGCGCACTACGTGGAGGGGCGGCGCATCGCCGATGCGCATGTGCTCGGCGACGTGGCCGTGCAAGCCGGACTGGACCCGCAGCGTTTCGCCGATCTCTGCCTGGACATTGGCGCGGGGCAAACGCAGGCGCATATGGCCGACAGCCGTGCGTTGCTGAACCGGCTGGGCGGCCAGGGCTTTCCCACGTTCGCGCTCGAACGCGGGGACGGACGCTTTGCCGTGCTCGACGTGGGTCCGTATCTTGGCGACGCGGCCGCATGGCAGGACAGCCTTGCCCGTGCGGTCGCGCAGCAGGGGGCGGGTGGCACGGATGGCGCGGGCGGCCCGGCTTGCGACGCGCAAGGCTGCGATTTGCCGGGGCAAGGGTAAATTTCGGACCCGGCTTGCCGTTATAGGTAGCGATGTCCCGGCACGCCGGCCGAGCCGGTTCCGTCGATGCCCACGTGCGCGCAGGCTGTCCTCCTTGCGGAGGTGGAGGGTGCGCGCGGCGGCATCGGCCCTCCACATGCACCCTACATGCTTCACATCCAAGGCCCTCCCGGCGAGACCGAACTTTTTCGCACACTTGTGCTCGGCGTGACTGATTACGCGATCTACGCGCTGGACCCCGCGGGGAGCGTGAGCAGCTGGAATGCCGGTGCGCAACGGGCCAAGGGCTATACGCAGGATGAAATCCTGGGCGCGCATTTCTCTTGCTTCTATACCCCGGAGGACCGTGACTCCGGGCTGCCCGAGCAAGCGTTGCAACTGGCGCGCGAGACGGGCCGTTTCGTGGCCGAGGGCTGCTGGCGTATGCGCAAGGATGGCACCCGCTTCTGGGCCCACGTGCTGATCACGCCGATGTTCGATCGCACCGGCAAGCAGATCGGCTATGCCAAGGTCACGCGCGACATGACCCAGCAAAAGGCCGATGCCGAGCGCATTGCCGAGGTGACGCGCAAGCTCGACCTGGCGCTGGAGAATATGTCGCAGGGGCTATGCCTGTTCGATCCGGAGGGCATCGTCATCCTGACCAACAGGAGGATGGAGGAGGTCTTCCAGGGCGCCGGCAAGGCGCTTGCGCCTGGCGCGAATTTCCTCACCCTGTGCCGCACCATGGCAGGCGCGCACGAGAGCGAAGCCGCGGCGCCGGGCGCGCTGGCGGGCCTCCCCGGCGGCGATGCGCAGCCCGAGGCAGGCCAGCCGGATGGCCGCGGCGAGCAATACGCGCAGGCGCTCTACGAGCGGCACCGCGAGATCCTGCGCCGCCACAAGCACTGGCGCAGCGTGGAGGCGCTGCCCGACGGACGCGCCATGGCGCTGTCGCACAGCGCCATGGCCGACGGCTCCTGGGTCACCACCTGCGAGGATGTTACCGAGCAGCGCCGCATCGAAGCCAAGATCCATCATATGGCGCGCCACGATGGCCTGACCGGGCTGCYCAAYCGCAGCTATTTCAACGACTACCTGGATGAAGAACTGCTGCGTGCGCAGAAGCAGGGCTGCCAGGTGGCCACGCTGGGTATCGACCTGGATCGCTTCAAGGAGATCAACGACCTGCATGGCCATGCGGCCGGCGACACGGTGCTAAAGGCGGTGTCCGGGCGCATTGCCGGCCAGCTGGAGGCGGGTGAATTCATCGCGCGCATCGGCGGCGATGAGTTTATCGCGGTCAAGCGCTTTGAGCGGCAGGCCGAGCTGAGCGACTTTACCGCCCGCCTGGTGACTTGCCTGAGCGAACCTGTGCGGCTAGACGGCTTCGACCTGACCACGGGCGCCAGCATCGGCATCGCGATCTTCCCCGGCGACGGGGCCCATCGCGACCAGCTGGTCAGCAACACCGACCTGGCGATGTATCGCGCCAAGGGCAGCCTGTCGGAGTCGATCTGCTTCTACGAGAGCCGGATGGACGAGGCGGAACGCGAGCGCCGCGCGCTCGCCGGCGAGCTGTGGACCGCCATCGCCGCGCACCAGTTCGTGCTGGACTATCAGGTGCAGACTGCCATCGCCAGCGGCGAGGTGATCGGCTGCGAGGTGCTGCTGCGCTGGCACCATCCGGAGCGGGGACTGATTCCGCCGGACAATTTCATTCCGCTGGCCGAAGAGTGCGGCGCCATCCTGCCAATCGGCGAGTGGGTGCTGCGTACCGCGTGCCGGGAGGCCGCGCAGTGGACCTATCCAAGGAAGATCTCCGTCAACCTGTCTCCGGTGCAGATTACCCACGGCAACCTGGTCACCATGGTGGCGCACGTGCTGGAGGAAACCGGGCTGGCTGCCGGCAGGCTCGAACTCGAGATCACCGAGTCGACCATCATCGGCGACAAGGATCGGGCGCTGGACATCCTGCGCCGCATCAAGGCGCTGGGCGTTACCATCGCCATCGACGATTTCGGCACGGGGTACTCCTCGCTGGATACCTTGCGCTCCTTCCCCTTCGACAAGATCAAGCTGGACCGCACCTTTATCGCGGAGATTTCCGGCAGCCAGCAGGCCAAGGCCATCATCCGCGCCATTCTCGCCCTGGGCCAGAGCCTGGCGATCCCGGTGCTG
The DNA here is from genome assembly GCF_056397325.1 of Cupriavidus sp. 05N39. Classification (NCBI taxonomy): domain Bacteria; kingdom Pseudomonadati; phylum Pseudomonadota; class Betaproteobacteria; order Burkholderiales; family Burkholderiaceae; genus Cupriavidus; species Cupriavidus sp. 05N39. Next base: position 15,305 of record NZ_JBFTNE010000116.1, on the reverse strand, counting down.
GCCGAAGGCGTGGAGACCGACGAGCAGCTCAGCCTGCTGCTGGCCGAAGGCTGCGACGAGGCGCAGGGATTCCTGCTCGGGCGCCCGCAGCCTCTTGAATACTTCCGTCGTGTCCATGCCGTGATCGGGCATGGCGCAACCGCGGCAGCATCGTAGCCCCAGGCGCTGCACGGGGCGCGCGGGCAGCCCCGGGGCGTCTTTTCCCCATGCCCCGCTAACGCACGCCTCCGCTCGCCAGCCACCAGGCCATGGTGGCGGCCAGCCACGCCGGATCGTCGTGCGGCAGGTCGTGGCCCGCCCAGGGATGGCGGCGGTGCGGCACGTGCCAGGCTGCGGCGAGATGCGCCGAGCACGCGGGATCGACCAGGCGGTCCGCCGCCGATGACAGCACCAGCGTCGGGCAGGCCGGCGGCGTGGACGCGGCCTCATAACGCGCCGCGGCCCACAGCTGGCGCAGCGCGTTGGTGCGGCTTACCGGCGCGCTGGTGCGAATCGCACACCACGCGGCTACATCGGCGGCGCGTGCCGCGCTGGTGTTGCAAGTCAGCCGGTGCACGGTGCGCTCGCAGTAAGCGGCTTGGTGCCAGCGCAGCGCCATGCCAAGCAGTGCGGGCCAGTTGCGCGGCGGCAGGCGTTCCGTCAGCGCGCAGAACGGCCGCATGCTGGTGTTGATCAGCACCAGTGCCCCGATCTCCCCCGGATGGCGCCGCGCCCATTCCGCCGCCACCATGGCGCCCAGTGACATTGCCAGCAGCCGGTAGGGCGGGGCCAGCACCCGCTCGCGGGCACGTTCACGCATGAATTCCACCATGGCAGCCACGCTGGCCGGCGCGCGCCCGGCTGCCTCCACGCCGTTGCCCGGCAGATCGAGCATGGCGATGGGCCTGATGCCGGCGGCGGTTTGCAGCACACCCGGCAAGGCGCCCCAATGGCGTGTCTCGCGCGTCAGGCCGCGCAGCAGGATCCAGTCGCTCATCGGGGCTTGCCGTCTTGCCACTGCGCCGTCGCCAGCTCGAGCAGTGCCTCCCGGCGTTGCCCTTGCGGCAGCCAGCGCTCTGGCGCGTAGGCTACGCGCCCCAGGAAATCGAGCAGGTTGGCATGGCGGCGCAGCACGCGCGCGGTGCGATGCGCCTTGACCGGGTTGAAGATGCCCTGGCGCGAGAACAACTGGCGGGGATTTTTCTTGATCCACAGCCACGAACCCAGCTCCAGCGTCATCGGCAGGAAGATATTGCCGGGTGGCGTGTGGTCGTAGGCCCAGTCCCACAGGTCGCCGTGCAGCAGGTACTGGCGGCTCTGCGGCTCGAAGGCATAGCCGTGGTGCGGATGCGCCTGCTCGAACATGGTCTTCAGGGCGAACATCTCCGGCAGGTGCGCCATCGGCGCGGCGGTGCGCGCGTAGGGGAACCAGATGCTGTCGCCCCAGCCGTAGCCCGAGTGGCAATCCAGCGCAAAGCTCAGGGGGCGGCACTGCAATTGCTGCGCCGCCACTTGCAGCACGGCCGCGCTCTCCGTCTCCATGGGCGCGCCGCGCCTGCCGCGGTACCACGGCAGCCATGCCCCCACGCGCTGCCCGCCGGCAAGCAGCGGCACGCGGCCGACCGCGTCCTGCGGCGCGTTGCGCATCARGTCCACRCCSYKGGGATTGGCGCGCGTGGAGGCCCACATGCCACCCGGATTGACGATGGGCATGAACAACAGCCGCACCGATTGCAGCTGGCGCTCCAGCAACGCGTCCCACTCCAGGCGCCACAGCAGCATGCGCATATAGTCGAGCAGCAGATGCGTGCCGATGCGCTCGAGCCCGTGGATGCCGGCAAAGAAACCGATGGCGGGGGCGTTCGGATCGTTCGAGCCGATGCTGGCGGTGTAGAGCGGGAAGCGCTGGCCGCGTGCCTGTGCCTCGCCCACCCGGCAGGCGTGCAGGCGGCCGGCGCCAGCTTCCAGGATGGCCTCCAGTTGCTGCATTTCAGCCAGGCCATCGTCGGCGGTAGGTGACTGCGCCATGCGCGGCGGCGTCAGTGGGACCGGCGCGCCGCGCCGGGGCCGCAAGCGGCGGGTTTGACGCGGGACGGGCAATCGGACATGGGCGAGAGCGGTTCCTTGGTATCTGTGCCGGCCAGGCAAACCAGGCGCGGCCGGCTGGGGCGATGCGATCATCATGATCGCTAACGCCAATATAGGCGCTGGCGCCGGTCCGGATATAAAAGCGTGCCCGCCATCATCCCCCGGTAATGTGAAAGCCCCGTGACGCGTGCCGCCTGTCAGGCCGATGCGAGGACCGGCACCGGCGGTGCGAACAGCGTCAGCACCGGCCAGCCACGCACGCCCGCCAGGGCGAGCAGCGCGGCATCCGGGTTGGTGGCCACCGGGTGGCTGACGGCTTCGAGCAGCGGGATATCGTTGCGCGAATCGCTGTAGAACACCGTGCGCCSGAACTGGTCCCAGGCCATGCCGAGGGCGCCCAGCCACTGCGTAACACGCTCGATCTTGCCCGCGCCGAAACTCGGCACGCCCTCGACGGCGCCGGTGAATTCGTCCTGCGCCCCGCGCTCGGCCTCCACCGCGATCAGGTGGGGCACGTCCAGCGCCTGGGCAATCGGCTCGGTGACGAAACGGCAGGTGGCGGTGACGATGCAGCACAGGTCGCCGGCGTCGCGGTGGGACGCCAGCAGGGCGCGCGCTTCGGGCCGGATGGCCGGCGCGATCACGTCGCGCATGAAGCCGCCGCGCCAGGCTTCCAGGCGCGCGCGCGGATGGCGCGCCAGCAGGCCCAGGGCGAAGCCCGCATGGCGGTGGAAATCGAGGCGTCCGGCGCTGTACTCGGCCAGCCACAGCGCATTGTTGGCATCGACGTCGCGCGCATCCGCGGCACCCACTTCCACCAGGTAGCGTGCCCATTCATATTCGCTATCCAGCGGTAGCAAGGTGTGGTCGAGGTCAAACAAGGCAAGGCAGGACATGCGCCGTCTCCGGTCGGAAAAGCCGCAAGCATGCGTACCGGCAATGACCTGGGGATGAAGCGCGGCGCAAGAATTCCAATATCGCTATTGGCGGATTTCGTGCGCGCCTACGCGGCCGCGCGCGGCGCGAGGGATTCCAGGAAGGCGCCGATCAGGCGCGTGTGCGTGCGCCCTTGCAGGCAGTAGAGATATTCGTGCAGCACGGGCGGGTCGCTCGCGAACGGCACCACGCACAGCGCCGGGTCGCGCGGGACTTCACCGAGCGGGACCACACTGGCGCCGAGACCCTGGCGGATCGCTTCGCAGATGGCTTCGCGGCTGCCGATCACGGTGCTGGCGGGCAACGGCACGCCGGCGTTGTCCAGCGCGGTCTCGGTGGCCTTGCGCGTCATGGAGCCGTGCTCCCGCACCAGCAGGTGGCAGGACGCGAGTTGCGCCAGGCTGACGCTGGGCGCGCGTGCCAGCGGATGGCCCTGGTTGACCACCAGCACCATCGGATCGGAGGCCAGGGTGATGCGGGCCAGTCGATCGTCGTCGACGGCGTGCGACGAGACCGCGACGTCGATGCGGTACTCGAACAGCGCGTCCAGCATCTGCTGCGAGTTGCCGATCTCGATGCTGATCTCGATGGCGGGGTAGCGCTCGCGGAACGCGGCCACGCTTCTCAGGATGTAATAGGGCCCGGTGGCGCCGATGCGGAGATGGCCCAGATGCAGGTTGCCGGCATTGCGCAGCAGGAAATCCGCGCTGCCCTCATGTTGCATCAGTTGCTCCACCACCGGCATCAGGGCCACGCCGACGTCGCTCAGGTCGACCCGGCCGGCGCGCCGGTAGAACAGCTCAACGCCATAGTTCTCTTCAAGCTGGCGGATACGGCCGGTGACCGTGGGCTGGCTCACGCGCAACTGCTTGGCGGCGGTGGTGATGCTGCCCTGCCGCGCCACTTCATAAAACGTCGTCAGCAGGTCGCCGAGCATGGGGGATTTCCGTGGGAATAAGGCAAGCGCGCCAGTCTAGCGGCGATTTATGACAATTCATGTGACAACGCGCCATCGCGCCGCCGTTGGCACGGCGGCGCGATGGCGCAAGGGATGGACGGCACGGGCGGCGGCAGTGGCAGGTGCCCCTGCCGCCGCCCGGCTTCGCTCAGGGCACTGCCCGTGCGGGCTTGCCCAGCGCGGGGTCGGACACTCCGTCGGCGCCGGTTTCCAGGCGGCCGGCAAAGCGCCGCCTGAAGCTGCCCTGGGTGGTGGTGACGACGAAGTCGTACCAGTTGCCCTGCAGGCCCACCGGCCAGTGCTGGTCAAGCTGCTTGCCCGGCGGGATCTCGAAGGTCCAGGGGCCGTCTTCGCGGTAGGCGGCGGGCGTGACGGTGAAGGTGCAGGCCGCGGCGCCGGTGTTGATCATGGTCAGGTAGACCGCGGCATTGGCAATGTCGTAGCACACGCGGATTTCCGGCGCGGTGCCGCCGGCGGCCGTCACGGTGCTGACGTCGCCCTGGAAGCTGCGGTGGAAGCCGTTCGGACCCAGTACCCACAGGTCGTATTTGCCGTTGTCGGTGGTGAAGACGTCCCAGCTGCCATTGAGCTGCTTGCCGGGCTCGACCGCATAGCGGCGCGGCACGCGGTCCAGGTGCAGGCGGTCGTAGACGTGGAAGACGGCGGCGGCGTTGCCGGTATTGCTGAACAGCAGCCACATGGCGCGCGCGCTGGGGTCCTCGCGGCCGCTCACGTGCAATTCATAGGGCAGGGCGCGGGAGAGCCGGGTGCCGACTTCCTGACTGGCCGGGTTGGCGCTCTGGAAGTCCACGCTGGGCAGCGCGACCTGGGGCTTGGCTTCCTGCGCCGTGCGCACGCTGTCGGCCGAGGTCTTGGTGAGGCTGGACAGGGCAGGCGGCACCGCGCTATTGGGGGTGACAAAGTTGAAGGCCGACAGCAGGTCGCCGCAGATGGCGCGGCGATAGGGGCTGATATTGGGCTCGGCGATGCCGAAGCGTGCCTCCAGGAAACGCAGCACCGAGGTGTGGTCGAACACCTGCGAGTTGACCCAGCCGCCACGGCTCCACGGCGAGACCACATACATCGGCACGCGCGGGCCGGGGCCGTAGGGATGCTTGTCGGTATGGTATTCGCCGTCGGTGGCGATGGTGGAGTTGCCGGCCAGCGCGCCATTGGCGTCGTAAGCGGGCGCGCACGGCGGCGGCACGTGATCGAAGAAGCCGTCGTTCTCGTCGAAATTGATCAGCAGGACGGTCTTGCTCCAGACGTCCGGATTGGCCGTCAGCGCATTGAGCACTTCCTGTGTGTACCAGGCGCCCTGCACCGGGCTGGAAGGCCCCGGGTGCTCGGAGTAGTTCGCCGGCGCGACGATCCACGATACCTGCGGCAGGCTGCCCGCGGCGATGTCGTCCTTCAGTGCCTGCAGGAAGCCGCCGTCCGGCATGGTGTTGCCGATGCCCTTGATAAGCGGGTTGATCACATCGTCGGCGATGGTATAGGCCGGGTAGGGACTGCCGTTGGAGGCATTGCCGCGCGCCTCGTTGGCCTTGCGGTACTGCACGAAGCCGGCCAGCGGGTTGTCCGTGAAGTTGTCCGGCATGTTCTGGTAGACCTTCCAGCTCACGCCGGCCGTCTGCAGGCGTTCCGGATAGGTGGTCCAGCGATAGCCGCCGGTGGAGGCGCCCATGGAGTCGCCGCTGTTGTCGATCACCGGGCCGCCATTGGCGCCGGTGGGGTCGTTGGTGCCGGTCCAGTGGAACAGGCGGTTGGTATTGGTGCCGCCGTGGAAGCCGCAGTGATAGGCGTCGCACAGCGTGAACGCTTCGGCCAGGGAGAACTGGAAGTCCAGTTCGCTCTTGGTGTAGTAGCCCATCGACTGGGTGTTCTTGAAGGTGGGCCACTTGTTCATGCGGCCCAGGTCCCAGGCGTTCTGGGCGTCGGGGTAGCTGTGCGGCGTGCCGCTCACGCGCTGCGCGTTGCCGGTCGCGCTGTCGAGGTGGTACGGCTGGACGATGCGGTTGGTGTAGCTCTGCTGCCAGACATTGAGGCCGCCGGCCAGCGGGATCGGGAAACGGTCGCCAAAGCCGCGCACGCCCTTCAGGGTGCCGAAGTAATTGTCGAAGGAGCGGTTCTCCTGCATCAGGATCACCACGTGCTCGACGTCGCGGATGCTGCGGGTGGCGTTGTTGGCGGGAATCGCCAGCGCGCGGCGGATCGACAGCGGGAAGGCGGCCATTGCCGCGGCAGCGGCGGTGCCGCCGCTGGCCATCTTGAGGAATTTGCGTCTGCTGTGAAGGCTCATCTTTGTTTTCTGGCTGGTCTGTTCGGGTTGTGCCGGACGTCCGGTCGGCGCCGGGGTGCCATATGGCGCTAATCGACGCCCTATGGCGCGCAGCGCAACTGCGGCGTGGCCGCGGGCGGCTGTCCGGGCTGGGCCGGCTGAGCCGGCTGAGCCGGATCGGCGGGCTTGTTGTCGGCGGAGTCGCCGCCGCAGGCTGCCAGCGCGGCGCACAGCGCCAGTGCCGCCAGCCAGCCTGGCCGTGCGAGGAAGGAAATAGAAGGCTTCATGGTCACGTTTGCTCTCGTGGGAGGAATCAGGGATTGAGCGTGGACAGCGGCTGGCGCGAGCCGGCGATCGTCTGCAGCTCGGCAAGGCTGAGCTGGCGCGTCCACATGGCCAGGTCGTTGAACTCCATCACGCCCTTGAGCGCGCCGCTGTTGTTTGGCACATAGGCATGCGTGGCATCGTCGTTGATGCCCCAGACCTTGGTGGCGAGACCGTTGAGCTTGGTCACGTCGGTGTTGGCGATGGCCTTGTTTTCGGTCTTCTGCAGCCCCAGCACCGGATCGATGATGTAGGCGCTGAAGGTCTTGGCCGTGGCGTTGATCGACAAAGCCACGTAGGCCCATTGGTTGGCGCTGAACTTCATGCCCTGGATGTCGTCGCGCTTGCCGCCGCTGCCGATGTTGAAGCGGATCTCGCAGCTGCCGAACAGGCCGAGGGCGATGCCGGCATTGCTGCCCGAGACATAGTTCTTGTTCGACAGGATGGGCTCGCCGGTGCCGTTGCCCTGGGTGCAGTCGGACTTGAACCAGAAGCCGATGGTGAACTGCGGGGCGAGCGCGATATCGGCGCCGCTCTGCGTGAGCTGGTAGGCATCGATTCTCGAGTCGACCTTGAGCGACTTGCCGCCAAAGTTATCGCCGCCCAGCGAGCCGCCGTCGGTGCCGGGGACCCAGGGGCCGATGGCGGTAGTGCCCTTGCTGTCGGTTGCCGGCAGCGTCTCGAAGCTGTAGTAAGCGGACAGGTTGTTGCGCAGCGTGTCAGCCAGCACGATCGGCTTGACGTAGTTGATCTGCGCCAGCATCGAGGCGGGCACGCCGTTGCGCACCAGCGTGTAGTTGAATCGATAGATGCCGCTGGCGGGCGCGTTGAGCGTCTYGTCTTCGTAGCCGGTGGTGCCGGCCGGCAGCGTGGCGATCTGCACACCGTCGCGCAGCAGCGCCATGTCGCCGCCGGCGGTGGTGGGGTTCTGCCAGGACAGCAGCAGCGAAGCGTTGTAGGCGCCCACCACGGAACTCAAGGCGCGCACGCCCACGTTGCCGGTCAGGGCCGAGCCATCGAGCTTGTACGAGGCGGCAGGCACCGCCACGCCGGTATGCGCGAGCACGGTCGGCAACAGGTCGGCTTCGGTCGGCAGTGCCGAGAGCGCGGTTGCATTGGCGGGCGCCGGGGGGAGGTTGCTGGCCAGCGCCGCATTGAACGGCTTGTTGAGCGCGATGAATGCGGTGCGGTTCTGCACTGTCGGCAGCGTGGTGGTGGCGCCCGTTGCGTCCAGGCCGTGGCTGGTGGTCACGGCCACCAGCCAGTCTTCGTTCGCATTGGCCTGGCGGCGCGCCTGCACGGCCGCCAGCAGCTTGCCGAGCGCCTGATCGAAGCCCGACAGCGCGGTGGCGTAGCCGCCGCCCTGGAAGCCTTGCGCGGCGGCCGCGGCATCGGGCGCCGTGTACTGGGCGAAGACCACGTCGTAGCCCGACTGCACCAGCTTGATGGTCTCCTGCGTCACGCAGTTGTCATCGGCATTGCAGTCGCGCAGCGAATCGAGGTTGCCCGCGGTGACGTCGGCCTTGAGCAGCGCCGGCAGCAGGGGCGCGCTGGTGGCGCCGCCAAGGCGCAGCCGGGCTGTGCCTGCGGTGGCGCTGGCGCCGCGCAAATACTGGAACACGCTGGGCGCCTTCAGGCCGGCCGCCGCGGCCACGTCGTCGGTGACCCCGTGGCGGTCCGCCCAGCTGCCGCTGAGCACGGTGGCCCAGCTCGGGCCGTTGAGCGGAGCCTGCTCGGTGGTGGTGCCGAGCCTGCCACCGGTGGCGGCGGGCGTGATCGCCAGCGTGGCCAGGTTGGGCAGGCTGCGCTGGGCCATTGCGCTCTGCAGCTGGCTGTAGGTGGCGCCATCCACACCGACCAGCAGCACCTTCTTGCTGGCGGCGCCACCCGGCCCCGCGTTGCTCTGCTCGGGGGCCGCCGTCGCCGGCGTGTCGTTGCCGCCGCCTCCGCCTCCACATGCCGCTACCGTACCTGCCAGGGCCAGGCCACACGCCATGCGCGCCCGCTGTTTCCATGCCATATCCGATCCCTCTTTTCTGTTGTCTGAAGCGGTACGCCGAATTGCCGGCGCTGCCGATCGCGCTCCCCGCGACGCGTTCGCAGAGTAAGAAAAGGGGTTGTCACCCGGGTGACAGGGAGGCAAAGAATGCTGATGCGCCTATTTGGATTCTTGAGGCGACAGGCGCGGCGCCATATGCGCGGACCCTGGCGTGGGTGGCGGGAGCCGGGAATTGGAGGAAGAGCCGGCCGTGGAGGTGGCCTCTGAAGGCAGCGGAGAAGTGCGGAGATGGGAGGGGAAAAACCGGGATGCCGCGCGTAGCGGAGCATCAATCGCGCTGCGCTGTCCCCGTCATGGCGGCGGAGGCAATGCAGCGGCGGCGGCTGGCGCCGCGAAACTCATGCCTTTGCTGTTTGATTGGACGCGCCGCTGGATTGCGTGGCCGTGCGCCGGACCATCAGCGCCAGCAGGGCGGCCGCCACACAGGCCGCGCCGGCCGCGTACAGGGCCGGCGTATAGGTCAGCAGCAGGGTGCGTGTGAGGCCCGCGCCAAACGCGGCCGTGGCGGCGCCGACCTGGTGGGCCGCAAAGATCCAGCCGAACACCATCGGCGCGCGCTCCTTGCCGAAGACGGAGCCGGCCAGCTTCACCGTGGGCGGCACCGTGGCGATCCAGTCCAGGCCGTAGAACATGGCGAAGATCGACAAGCCGTACAGCGTGAACGTGGAGTGCGGCAGCCAGAACAGCGACAGCCCGCGCAGCCCGTAGTACCAGAACAGCAGCTTGCGGCAATCGTAGCGGTCCGACAGCCAGCCCGACAGGATGGTGCCAACGAAGTCGAATGCGCCCATCATCGCCAGTGCGCCGGCGGCGGGCACCGCGGCCATGCCGAAGTCCGCGCACAGCGAGATGAAGTGGGTCTGGATCAGCCCGTTGGTGCTCAGGCCGCAGATGAAGAAGGTGCCGGCCAGGATCCAGAAGGTCTGGTTGCGGGCAGCATCGCGCAGCACAACGAAGGGGCCGCGCAGGGTCAGCGGCGCGGGCGGCGCGCTGGCCTGCACCGGCGCGGCGGGCGCATGCACGGGCACTTCGCCGTAGGCGCTGAGGCCCACATCGCCGGGTCGGTTGCGCATGAAGCAGAACACCAGCACCGCCAGCAAGGCGCATGCCCCCAGCACCGGCAGCACGGCGATGCGCCAGCCCATATGCTCGATCAGCCAGGCAGCCACGGGCAGGAAGGCCAACTGGCCAGTGGCCGAACTGGCCGTCAGGATGCCGATCACCAGCCCGCGCCGCGCGCTGAACCAGCGGCTGGCGACCACGGCGGCGAGCACCAGCGCGGTCAGGCCGGAGCCGACGCCGAGCATCAGGCCCCAGGCGATAAACAACTGCCATAGTTCGGTCGCCACGGTGGCCAGCGCCATGCCGCCTGCGATCAGCGCCAGCGCTGCCCAGACCACATTGCGCACGCCGAAGCGTTCCATCAGGATGGCCGAGAACGGCGCCATCAGGCCGAACAGCGCAAAGCGGAAGGCCAGGATCGACGAGATCTGGTCGGTGTCCCAGCCCATCTCGCGCGTCAGCGGTTTCAGGAAAGCGCCGGGCAGGCCGAGCGCGGCCGAGGTGGTCAGCATCACGCTGAAGGTGATCGCGGCGATCAGCCACGCGTAGTGGATGCCACGCCGGTCGAGCCGGCTGGAAAGTGCTTGAGCGAACATTGGATATCCGGAGGCGTTGGGGTCTTGGTGAGGTGTTCGTTATTGCGCCAGCGGGCCCAGCAGCATCTCTCGCGCGGCGGCGAGGATGTCTTCGGACAGGGCATCGCCTTCGGTGGCACGCGCCAGGGTCATCGCGCCCACCAGCGTGGCGAGTTGCGCCAGCGCCAGCTTGCGCCGCTCGGCCGGGTCTTCGTGGTCGACCGTCTTCATCCAGTCTTCGACCATTTGCCTGAAGCCATCGATATAGACCTGGCGCACCGGCTTGTCAGCCGGTTCGCGGGCAATGTCGCTGGCCAGGGCCACCGCCGCGCAGCCATCGCCGGGGCTGGCGCAATGCGCCTTGGTCAGATAGGGCTCGACCAGGTTGGCGCGCATCACGCCCTTGTCACCTTCGGCGCGCTCGATGCGTCGTGTCCAGCGCCGCGCGGATTCCTCGAAGGCGCGCTTGCTCGCCTGCGCGGCCAGCGCGTCCTTCGACGAGAAGTGTCCGTAGAAGCCGCCGTGCGTGAGGCCGGCGCCGGCCATCAGTTCCGCCACGCTCACGCCGTTCAGTCCGCGTTCGCGAAACAACCTGGAGGAAGCCTGCTCGATGGCTTCCCGGTGCTTCTCTGCCTGCTCTCGTGATGCACGCGCCATGTTTGTCTCTCCTGCCAAAACTTTGCTTGACCGGAGTTTAGATGATACCCATAATTTATTCAATAGATGTTGAGCATCATTTAAATTGGTGCGGCCGACAGCATCACCGATGCGGGCGGCGCTGACTTTCCCTCAGGAGAATCATCATGCAGAACTTGTTCGATCTCACCGGCCGCGTTGCCGTCATCACCGGCTCCACCAAGGGCATGGGCCTGGAAATGGCGCGTGCGTTGGGTGCCTCCGGCGCCGCGCTGGTGGTGTCCGGCCGCGACCAGGCGGCTTCCGAAGCGGTAGCCGCGGCGCTGCAAGGCGAGGGGTTCAAGGCCAAAGGCATCGCTTGCGATATCGGCAACCTGGAGAGCATCCAGGCGTTTGCCAGGCAAGCGCTGGACGCCTACGGCCGCGTGGACGCGCTGGTGCTGAACGCGGCGGGCAGCGGCGTGGCCGGGTCACTGCTGAGCCAGGGTCCGGAAGAGTTTGAGCAAGCCATGGCCGGCAATGTGCGAGGTAACCTTGTGCTGGTCAATGCGCTGGCCCCGCAGATGATCGGACGCGGCGACGGCGCCATCATCTTTATGTCGAGCATTGCGGCCAAGCGCGGCTCGGCCATGCTCGGCCTGTACAGCATCACCAAGGYAGCCACCGACGGGGCCGTGCGCAGCCTGGCGCTGGAGCTGGGGCCGAAGGGCATCAATGTGAATGCGATCAACCCCGGCCCGGTGCGCACCGAGTTCTCGCGCGAGGCGCTGTGGGGCAATCCGGAGCAGGAAGCGAGGCTCGCCGCCGGCATTCCGATGCGCCGTATCGGCGAGGCGAAGGATGTGGCGGGCCTGGCCGTGTTGCTGGCGTCACCCGCCGGCCGCTTTATCCACGGGCAGAGCATCGGCGTGGACGGTGGTCTCTCCGCGTGACGGCGTGACGGCGGGCCGCCTCAGCTATGCATGCCCGCCAGCCCCATCAGCAGGCGCAACAGCAAGGCCGCCGCACCCAGCGCCGCCACGCTGGCTACCCAGATCAGCAACAGCCAGCCAACCCGCTTGAGCCATGGCTTGGGCGGCTGCGCGCGGCCGCCGTGGTTCGTCGCCGCCATCAGTGATAGCCCTCCCCATGCCGTACCTTGCCCCTGAACACGTAGTACGACCACACCGTGTACATCAGGATGAAGGGAATGATGAACAGCGCGCCCACCAGCGCAAAGCCCTGGCTTTGCGCTGGCGCGGCAGCGGCATAGATCGAGATGTCGGGCGGCACGATGTTGGGCCACACGCTGATCGCCAGCCCGCTATAGCCCAGGAAGACCAGCGCCAGCGTGTACATGAACGGCGCCAGGTGGGCATGCTGCTGCAACGAACGGATCAGCCGGTACATGGCGAACGCCACCAGCAGCGGCACCGGCGCGAACCAGATCAGGTTGGGGAAACTGAACCAGCGCTCGGCAATGCGCGGCTGCGAGATCGGCGTCCAGATGCTGATCACCACGATCACCGCCAGCAGCACCCAGGCCAGCTTGCCGGTCAGTTCCAGCATGCGCTCGTGCAGCTTGCCTTCGGTCTTCACGATCAGCCAGGTGCTGCCCAGCACGGTATAAGCCACCACCACGCCTAGCCCGCAGAACAGCGGGAAGGGCTGCAGCCAGTCCAGCGGCCCGCCGGCAAAGCTGCGCCCGCTGACCTTGATGCCATCGATATACGCGCCCAGCGAAACGCCCTGGAAGAAGGCCGCCATCAGCGAGCCGCAGATAAACGCCTTGTCCCAGACGTGGCGCTCGCGGTCGTTGGCCTTGAAGCGGAACTCGAACGCCACGCCGCGGAATATCAGCCCCAGCAGCATGAAGATCAGCGGCAGGTAGAGCGCGCTGAGCACCAGCGAGTAAGCCAGCGGGAAGGCGGCCAGCAGCCCCGCGCCGCCCAGCACCAGCCAGGTCTCGTTGCCGTCCCACACCGGCGCCACCGTGTTCATCATCACGTCGCGGTCATGGCGGTCCGGCACGAAGGGATACAGCATGCCGATGCCAAGGTCGAAGCCGTCCATGACCACATACATCATCACGCCAAAAAAGATGATGAGGATCCAGATAAGAGAAAGGTCGATGCCCATGATGATCAGCTCCTGCGATCGGCCAGACGGTTAGCGGAGGCCACGGCGTCCGGCACATCGCCCGGATCGTCCACGGYGGACAGCGGGCGCGCCGGAGTGCCTTCCACGCCGTGGCCGCCATCGGGTTCCGGGTCGCCTTCATGCATGACCGGGCCCTTGCGCACCAGCCGCATCATGTAGGCGATGCCCACGCCGAACACGAAGAAATAGGCCACCACGAACAGCGCGAGCGAGAACGCCAGTTCCGGCACGCCGTGCGGCGAGACCGCGTCGGCGGTGCGCATCACGCCGTAGACCACCCAGGGCTGGCGCCCGATTTCGGTGGTGAACCAGCCCGCCAGCAGCGCGATCAGCCCCGCCGGGCCCATCCATAGCGCCATGCGCAGGAAGGCGCGGGAGTGGAAGAGCTTTTCGCCACGCCGCAGCAGCAGGCTCCAGAGCCCGAGCAGGATCATCAGCATGCCAAGCCCCACCATGATGCGGAAGCACCAGAAGATGATGGTGGCGTTGGGCCGGTCCTCCGGCGCGAACTCCTTCAGTCCCTTGATCTGGCCATCCCAGGTATGGGTGAGGATCAGGCTGCCAAGGCGCGGGACTTCCACCGCGAAACGGGTTTCCTCGCGCTTCATGTCGGGCCAGCCGAACAGGATCAGCGGCAGCGCTTCGTCGCCGCGGTTTTCCCAGTGGCCTTCGAGCGCGGCGATCTTGGCCGGCTGGTGCTTGAGCGTGTTGATGCCGTGCATGTCGCCGATCACGGCCTGGATTGGCGCCACGATCAGCAGCATCCACATCGCCATCGAAAGCATCTTGCGGATGGCCGGGTTGTCGCGCCGGCGCAGCAGGTGCCACGCGGCGGAGGCGCCCACGAACAGCGCGGTCGCGAGGAATGCCGCCACGCTCATGTGCACCAGCCGGTACGGGAAAGACGGGTTGAAGATCACCGCCAGCCAGTCCACCGGGACCACGCGGCCGTCGATGATCTCGAATCCCTGCGGAGTTTGCATCCAGCTGTTGGAGGCCAGGATCCACGTGGCCGAGATCAGCGTGCCGACCGCCACCATCAGCGTGGCGAAGAAATGCAGGCCGGGGCCGACCCGGCTCCAGCCGAACAGCATCACGCCGAGGAAGCCCGCTTCCAGGAAGAACGCGGTCAGCACCTCATAGGCGAGCAGGGGGCCGGTCACGCTGCCGGCGAAGTCCGAGAAGAAGCTCCAGTTGGTGCCGAACTGGTAAGCCATGACGAGCCCGGACACCACGCCCATGCCGAAATTGACGGCAAATATCTTGGACCAGAAATGATAGAGGTCGCGGTAGACCGTATTTTGGGTGCGCAGCCAGCAGCCTTCCAGCACCGCCAGGTAACTCGCCATGCCGATGGTGATGGCGGGAAAGATGATATGGAAGGAAATGGTGAAGCCGAACTGGATCCGTGCCAGGTCGAGCGCGCTCAAGCCGAACATATCGTGACCTCCATGAAGCTGTGCCGGCGGGCCTGGCTTGCCAGTCTGGGAGCGGCCTTGCCGCGGCGCGCAGCAGCAGCACAAGTCACTAGAGTAGACCACCCGGCGAGCGTATTGGAAGTCGCATTTTTCGTGCTGGGTGGATGGATCGGCTGGCGGCGGGGTGCCGCGGCCTTGGCGGGGCCTGACCGGGCGGGCAGGTTTGAAGCGGGGATGTCCATGAGCATTGCCGGGAGATTGGGCACGGTGCCCGATCCTGCGTGTTGCGCATTTTGTGCGTTTCGCGCCGGGCGCATGCCATGGAGAGCATGTTACCGGCAGTGCGAGGAACATAACAGAAGCAACCGGCGACAAAAAGACCGGATCAGAATTGCCGGCAAGACGGCCGGAGAGGGGCGCGGCGCCGCTCGCCATAGCGAGCGGCGGGGTGCGTTTTCAGGCGCAGCTGCGCTCTGCCTCATTGCGCGCTTCGGCAAGCCGCAGGTCGCGCAGGTAGCGCGGCCTGGCGATGAAGAACACGGCGGCTGCGACCAGGGAGATCAGTGGAACCATCTGCAGGGCCCCGAGCAATCCGATCCTGTCGGCCAGCAGGCCCGTCAGGTAAGGCGCCGGCGCGGCGCCAAGGATGTTGTTGGCCAGTGTCARCATCGCCAGCGCGGTGGCATGGGTCGAGGGGCGGGAGAGATTGACCACCATGGCGCCGGCGGGGCCCCAGGTACCCATTGCCAGCAGCATGCCGAAACCGATCAGCAGCAACTGCGAGGTACCCGGCGGCAACCGGAAGCCCGCCAGCAACAGCACGCACGACACGAGACAGGACACGAGACAG
>NZ_JBFTNE010000115.1:0-42547 GCF_056397325.1 Cupriavidus sp. 05N39 | reverse complement strand
CCTATTCGCACACCGCCCTCCATTTTGCTTCACTAAGGAAACGGAGGCGACAAGTATCCTGACATGGAGGGCGAGTAAAGAAAAGTGACACCTCCGTGTGCGTAAACGGCCAACCCCGTACAGCCGCGACAGCAGCTAGAAGCAACAAAACCCCGCCAAAAAACGCTAAAACCGTGCCAAAGAGATGCGCCCCCCCAATCAAACCACCTCCAACCGAAAAACAGCAACCGACCTCTCCATCCTCTGCGCCTGCTCCCGCAAAGCATCAGCCGCCGCCGCCGCCTGCTCCACCAACGCCGCATTCTGCTGCGTAACCTGATCCATCTGCGTCACCGCCTGATTCACCTGCGCAATCCCGCTGCTCTGCTCGCGCGACGCCCGGCTGATCTCATCCATCATCGCCGTCACCCGCCCGACCGCGCCCACGATGCTCTCCATGGTCGTGGTAGCGTCGCCGGCCAGCGCCGAGCCCGCCTCCACGCGCTGGACCGATTGCGAGATCAGCGTGCGGATCTCCTTGGCGGAACTGCCGGCGCGCTGCGCCAGGTTGCGCACTTCGGCAGCCACCACGGCAAACCCGCGCCCGTACTCGCCGGCACGCGCCGCTTCCACCGCCGCATTGAGCGCCAGGATATTGGTCTGGAAGGCAATCCCGTCGATCACCGCGATGATGTCGACGATGCGTTTCGAGTCGGCCTCGATCTCGCCCATGGTCTGTAGCACGCGCCCCACCGAGGCTCCGCCGGCCACCGCGATGTCGGAAGCCGCGCTGGCCAGCGCGCTGGCCTGGTCCGCGCTGCCGGCATTCTGTTGCACGATCGCGGTGAGCTGCTCCATGCTGGCGGCGGTCTGCTGCAGCGACGATGCCTGCTCTTCCGTCCGCTGCGACAGGTCCAGGTTGCCTTGCGCGATCTCGCCCGCGGCCACCAGCACGTTCTGCGCGCCCTCCTTGGTATCGCCGATCAGCACGCGCCAGGTATCCACCAGCGACAGCAGGTGCCGCTTCACATGGCTGAGTTCGTCGCTGCCATGAACCTCCAGCCGGATGCCAAGGTCGCCGGCGTTGATCCGGCCCACCATGTCCGCCACTTGCCGCACGTCCTCGCGCATGCCGCAGCTGAAACCGGCGAACAGGTAGAACGCCGCGCCCACCGCCAGCAGGGCCACGCCGCCGAGCACTTCCAGTTCCAGCTTGTCGGCTGCGATGCGCTGCTCCAGCATGGCGCGGGCAAGTGCGGAGAACTCCTTGTTGACCGAGGAGACCGCGTTGATGGCGGCGGTCGCTTCGTCGAAATAGGCCTTGGCCTCGATGTTGATGCCGCTGCTGCCCAGCATCCTCTCCTTCAGCGTGCGGTAGAAAGCATCCACGGCGGACAGTTGCGCCTGTGCGTTTTCCACCCGTGTGCGATACGCCGGCGCGCCGCGCGTCACGCGGCCGATGTCGCGCCGCACCGATTCCAGTCCGTCCTGGATCTGCTCCCCGAGCGCGGCCAGCTCAGCCTGTTGCGCCGCATCGGAATAGCCGCCCTGGCTGATGATGGCGGCCCCCCTGCCACGCGCCAGCGCGCTCAGCTCGGCCAGCCTTGGCATCGGCCCGACCATCAGCGTGACCAGGTAGTACGAACCGCTATCGGGGTCGAGCGCGAGCGATGAGCGATCCGCCACATCGCCGATAAACAAGCGGGTCTGCTTGACCAGCGCGCTGTGCATGTCGAACAGCGGCCCGGCCGTCGTGTTCAGGCCCGTTTCATGCATGCGTCGCCACGACTCCCCGAGTTTTTTCGCATCGGGCATAACGTCGAAGCCCGCCGCCGCCCCGGCTTGCTGCATCAGTCCGTCGAGGTGTGCAGCGGCCTTCGCATCCGCGCCATCGAACGTGGCGCGAAATGCCGCGTTACCCGCCAGCACGGCGTTGGCCGCACCGCGCCTGACCTGTGTCTCGCGCATGAAGTCGAGCGCGCGGTCGACGATGGCGAGGCCGCGCAGTTCGTCCTGGCTGGCGCGGATCGACTGCGCCGAGAGGCTCAGCACCGCATAAAGCGAGCCGCTCAGCGGGATCAGGAACAGGATCGCAAGCAAGAGCAGCTTGCGCGTGATCGTCAGGCGCGCCATCAGGCGCATGGCAGGAGAAAGGAAAGTCACCACGAAAGACCCCAGAAAAAGCACTCGCATGTGCCTTGTATCGGCCGCATCAAGGCGTACTGGAGCGCAGTTTTCCAGCTTTTTTTTCATGCACAACTGCGGGGCGGAAACAGCACAAGACGGGTGCAGAATGCCCGTAATTCGGGCGAAAAACAGGCACAAACCGCGTGTAGAACAGGCACAAGACGATCACGAAAGAGCGGATAAGAAAGCCGACACAAAACAGACGCAAATCAAACGTAGAACGGTAGGCATTGCGATGTCAGCGCGCCGGGCGGGTTCCGATGTGGGAAACACCCGGGCCAATGCGCGTAAGCAGTGTCCTTCTTGGGCGCTTGCGCCCCTGCTGGCCCGCGAGACCAGGATTCCCAACCCAGGAGATGCCGATGCTGAGTCCGCACGAATTTGCTACCTTGATGCTGGTCCACGATACGCAGGACCGCCTGGAACTGGATCCCGTGGATCTGGAGGCGTTGCTGGAACGCGGCCTTGTGTCGCTGGAGGAATGCGGGGCCGGCCATTGGTGCCCGCATGTCACGCCGCATGGTTTCGCCTTGCTCAGGGCGATGGGCTGGCAGGGCGATATGGCCAGGGTGCGGCATGGCGCGTCACGCGGGCAGGAAGCATCCGCGCGGTAAAGCGGCAAGGTGGTCTCGCCGCGTCCTCGCGGCTCAATGAAAGTCGCGGCTGGACACCATCAGACGGCCCAGCAGCGGACTCAGGTCCACCAGTTCCTGCGCCACCAGGTGCCTCACCTCGCCCTGGCGCTGCCACATGCCGATCACGCCCAGCAGCGTGGCGCCCAGCACTTCCTTGCGCTGGCGCTCGATCAGGTCCGGCCAGAGAATCACATTGACGGCACCCGTCTCATCCTCGATCGACGTGAAGATCGTGCCGCTGGCGGTCGCCGGCCGCTGCCGCACCGTGACGATGCCGCAGGCCCGCACACGCCGGCCGTTGCCGCAATGGGCCAGATCCTGCGCGGTGGCGTACTTCATGGCCGCCAGCCGCGGCCGCAGCAGCGCAAGCGGATGCGACTTGAGCGACAGGCCCATGCTGGCGTAATCAGCGGCCACGTCCTCGCCCAGGCGCGGCGCCGGCAGCGACAGCTTGCTCTCGGCCGGCGGTGCCTCGTAGAGCAGGTCATGATGGGCGGCCTGCAGCGCGGCGGCGCGGGCCTGCCAGCGCGCCTGGCGACGATGCCCGGCGAGGCTGGCCAGCGCATCGGCGGCGGCCAGCGCGTCGATGTCGTGGCGATCGAGCCGCGCCCGCAGCACAAGGTCCTCGACGCTGGCAAAAGGCTGCCTGGCGCGTGCCTGCTCGATGCGACCGGCAGCCGCCTCGCGCATGCCGCTCACGCGGTTGAGCCCGAGCCGCACCGCGGGTTGGGCGCGCTCGCGTCCTCGCGCCGCCCGCCCGTCCGCTTCCAGCTCCAGCGTGCTTTCCCAGCAGCTCACCGTGACATCCACGGGCGACGTACGTACGTGGTGGCGCCGCGCATCCTGCACCAGTTGCGAAGGTGTGTAAAAACCCATCGGCTGGCTGTTGAGCAAGGCGCACAGGAAAGCCGCCGGATGATGGCACTTGATCCACGCGCTGACATAGACCAGCTTGGCGAAGCTGGCGGCATGGCTTTCCGGGAAGCCATATTCACCGAAGCCTTCGATCTGCTTGCAGATGGCCAGCGCGAAGGCTTCCGGATACTTGTTGCGGGTCAGCGCGCTGACCAGCGCATCCTGGTGCTGCTTCAGATCGCCCTTGCGCCGCCAGGCCGCCATCGAGCGGCGCAGCTGATCGGCCTGGCCTGGAGTGAAACCGGCGGCGTCGATGGCCAGTTGCATCACCTGTTCCTGGAAGATCGGCACGCCCAGGGTCCGGCCCAGCACCTTCTCGATGACGTCGTTGTGATACGCCGGCGGCTTGCCGGTGCGCCGCACCTGCTCGCGCCGCTTCAGGTAGGGATGCACCATGCCACCCTGGATCGGCCCGGGCCGCACGATGGCCACCTCCACCACCAGGTCGTAGAAGGTGCGCGGCTGCAGCCGCGGCAGCATCGACTGCTGCGCGCGCGACTCCACCTGGAACACGCCGATGGTATCGGCGGCGCAGATCATGTCGTAGGTCTGCGCGTCCTTGCCGGGGATGTCCTCCATGCGGTACGGCGCGCCCGAGCGGCTCGGGATCGTCGCCAGCGCGCGGCGGATGGCCGACAGCATGCCCAGCGCCAGCACGTCCACTTTCAGCAGGCCGAGCGATTCCAGATCGTCCTTGTCCCACTGGATCACGCTGCGGTCTTCCATGGCCGCGTTCTCGATCGGCACCAGCCGCGACAGCTTGTGCCGCGCGATCACGAAACCGCCCACGTGCTGCGACAGATGCCGCGGAAAGCCGCGCAGTTGCGCGGTCAGGCTGGCCCACTGCCGCACCGCCGGTGATTCCGGGTCCAGCCCGTACTGGGCAATGCGGTCGAGAAAGGTCTTGCCGCCGTCCCACCAGGCCTGGCCCTTGACCACCTGCTCGATCACGCTGGCGTCGATGCCCAGCGCGCGGCCCACGTCGCGCAGCGCGCTGCGCGAGCGGTAGGTGATCAGCGAGGCGGCCAGAGCGGCGCGGTGGCGGCCGTATTTCCCGTAGATGTACTGGATGACTTCCTCGCGCCGCTGGTGCTCGAAATCGACATCGATATCGGGCGGCTCATCGCGCTCGCGCGACAGGAAGCGGCCGAACAGCATGTTGGCATCGCCGGGATCCACCTCGGTGATGAACAGGCAATAGCAGACCAGCGAATTGGCCGCCGAGCCGCGCCCCTGGCACAGGATGCCGCGCCCGCGGGCAAAGCGCACGATGTCGTGCACGGTGAGGAAGAAGGGCTCGTATTGCTTCTCCCGGATCAGTTCGAACTCCTCCTTCAACTGCTTGCGCCACTCGGGCTTGAGTCCGCCGGGGAAGCGCCGCAGCACACCCTTCATGGTCTCGCGGCGCAGGTAGCTGAAGGGGGTCTCACCGGGGGGCACCAGCTCTTCCGGATACTCGTAGCGCAGCGTATCGAGCGAGAAATCGCACAGCGAGGCGATCCGCACCGTCTGCGCCAGTGCCTCGCGCGGGTACAGCCGGGACAAGCGCTGCCGCATGCGCAGGTGCTGCTCGGCATTGGGCGCCAGCGTCATGCCGCACCCGGACAGCGGCTGGCCCACGCGAATCGCGCTCAGCACATCGGACAGCGGCTTGCGCGAACGCACATGCATGGTCACCGCGCCGGCCGCCGCCAGCGGCACGCCGGATTGCACCGATGCGTCCGCAAGACGCAGCCGGTGCAAGGCATCGGCATGGCCCTGCAACTGTTCGAGCGCGATCCAGCCGCGCGCGCCAAAGGTCTGCCGCATCCATTGCGCTTGCTGCAGCAACGCCTCGGGCTCGGGGCAATAAGACGGCAGCAGCAGCGCCAGGCAGTTGGGCATGCCGCGCAGGTGAGCCTGTTCCGGCTGCGGCGGCGCGGCCAGGTCGTCGGGGTGGAGCCGGTAGCTGCCCTTCTCCGAGCGCATGCGCCCCAGGGTGATCAGTTCGCTCAGGTTGCCAAAGCCTTCCCGGTCCTGCGCCAGCAGCACCAGCCGCAGCACCGGCTGGCCGGCGGAGTCCGTCAGCGTGAAGCGGCTGCCGACCAGCAGGCGGAAATCCTGCGCGGCGCGGGCCAGCGCGTCCAGTCGTTCATGGCGGCGCAGGCGGGCCTGGGTGGCTTCGCCAGGGGCCAAGGCGTCGCCGGCGGCGGGCGTGGCATCCGGCACGGCGAGGGATTCATCATCCACCCCATGCCCGCCGTCATGCTGATCGCCCTCTTCGCCGTCGTCCTCGATGAGATCGTCATCGTCGCCATCCTCATCCAGCCCCGCGGCCAATCGCGCCGCGCTGCGCGCCGCGGCGTCGCCGATGCGCTCACGCAGGTCCTTCAGCGCATGATGCGCGCGCGCCGTGCCGGCCACCGAACATTCATCGGTCAGCGCCAGCCCGCGATAGCCCAGCGCAAAGGCGCGCTCGATCAGCTCGACCGGATGCGACGCCCCATCCAGGAACGTGAAATTGGAAATGCAGTGCAGCTCCACATAATCCGGCAATACCGGCAGCAACGCGGAAAGCGCCGGCGGCAAAGCGGAAAACGAGGGCATGGCGGGCTTGCTGGACATGACAGGGAGGCAAAGGCTCAGGCGAATCTCAGGCGAACAGGCCGTGCAGGAACCAGCGGTATTCACCGCTCTCCTCGTGCCCGGGACGCTGGCGATAGACCCAGCAACGCAGGCCATCCGCACGTTCGGCGACGAAATAATCGCGCGTGGCCAGCGCGCCATCCCACCAGCCGCTCTCGATGCGCTCCGGCCGCGAGAGCAAGGTCAGCGGGCCGCCATGACAGGGCCGGTGACGCTGCACGGTGAGCGGCATCGGCTTGTCCAGCAGCCACGCCGGGCGCTCCGGCATGGCGCCTGCCGGGGCCGGCTGCGGCGCGCGCGCCGGCATTTCGTCGACGGGGCACCAGCGATTGGCGCGCTCGGGCCGGTGGTCGGGCAACGGCTGGGGTTGCAACACGTTTTCGCGGCCGAGCCGCGCCATCAGCGTATCGAGCAGGCGGCCCAGTTCGGCCGGCGTGCCGCCTGGTTCCGGAAACAGCGAATCGCTCTGCGGCAGGCAGGTCTCCATGGACTCCACCACCAGCATCAGGCCCACCGCCGGCACGCTGAACTGCACCTTGTCCAGCCGCTCCTGCAGCAGCCTGGACAGATGGACCGGATCGCGGCTGGGCTGCGCCAGGCTGACCGTCACCGGCGTAGACGGGGTCTCGGTGCCGAGCCGGTAGCGCTCGTGTTCGAGCCGCAGCACCAGCCGCGTCACGCCCGCCTGCTGTACCGCCAGCCAGCCGGCCAGCGCCAGCAGCAGGCGCTGCGCGCCCGCCATCACGCCCTGCACGGACTCGGTACGGCCCGGCAGCTCCATGCGCTGCGCGAAGGCTGCCGGCGCGCTGAACCAGGTAAAGCGCACCGGCACCTCGCCATAGGCCTGGTCCAGCCGCGCCAGCAGATCCGGCCCCAGCCGGCGCCGCAGGCCGGCACGCGGCAGGCCCCGCACCTCGCCCACGGTCCGGCAGCCGATGCCGTCGAGCCAGCCGTCGTCGGCCACGCCTTGCAGCATGGCCACCGGCAGCCGGTCCAGCAGCCGCGCCATGCGAGCAGCCCGCACCGCGCGCCGCGCCGGCCGCACCATCGCGCCACGGCGGTCCCGCCGCAGCGGCTGCGCCGCCAGCCACGCCGCCCCGAAGGCCGTGGGCCCGCAGCCAAGCTGCGGAAACACACCTAGCCGGCGCACCCGCGCATACACCGCGCGGCACAGCGCCAGATGGCCGCCGAACAGCCGCAGGCTGGCGCCGGCATCGATCATCACGGTAGCCGCATCGGGATCGGGATGGCCCGTCACATGCGGTGTGAAGTGCAGCAGCGCCAGCGCCAGCGCCGTCATCAGCTGCGCCTCGGCGGCCGGCTCGCGCTCCAGTTGCACCACCTGCGCCGACAAGGCCTGCACGCCGCCACGCCGCATCCCGGCCTGCACCCCCAGTGCCACCGCCGGCCCGTTGGCCAGCACCACCCGCTCGCGCTCCATCACCGCCACCGGCACCCGGTGGTGCAGCAGGCCGGAGGAAGCCGGGAGCGCGGCGGGCTCAGGCCAGTTCGGCTGCAACGCGTCCAGCGACAGGCGCGGCAGATGCACCGCGATCCAGTACGACATGGGCTTGCTCTCCCGCAACGGCTTGGGAAACCGGGAAATTGAAAGGGACCGGCGGCGGCGCGGACGGCGAAGCGGTCCTGGCCGGCACCGCCATCATCTCGCCCAGCGGCAGCACCAGCGGCGCATCGCGCACCGGGCCGCGCCGCTTGTGAAAAGTGATCGACAAGACATTGCCGGGTGCCGGAGACAACAGCAGCCGCAGCACCGCCGGCGACGACTCGTGCAGCACGCCGGCCGGGCGGCACGCCCAGACCACCGCGTCGCCCGCCTGCGCCAGCACCTGCAGGCGCCGCAGCGCCTCGGGACGCGCCGTTGGCAGCCACACCATCACCCCGCCAAAAGCCTGGCTGCGCAGCACCTGCTCCGCCGCCCACAGCACATCCGCCTGGGCCGCGGCCCGGCCCGCGCCAGCGGGCGGACGCACCCAGAACAGCTGGCTTGCCGGCAAACCCCATTCGGCCAGGCACATCGCATTGGGCAGGTACGGCGGCCCCACCAGCGCCACCCGGCGCTGTGCCGCCGCCAGCGCCAGCAACGCCGGGCGCAGCAGGCGCAACTCGCCCACGCCGGCGTCGGCCAGCAGCAGTTCCGTCAGCGCCCCCATCGGCCAGCCGCCGCCTGGCAACTCGGCCGAGAGCGCCGCATGGCCGGTGGGCAAGGCCGGCACGCTGCCCGCGCGGCCCAGATGGCCGAGCTGCCCCGCCCGCCACAGGCCGGGATAGCGTCGTTCCAGTGCGTCCAGCGCACCCTGCCGGTCGGCGGCGGGCGAGGCTGGGGAGAGATGGGTGGTCATGTGATGCTTGCGCCCCGGCTTGGGGACCGGGTGGAAATTTCTGATTACTGTATGTTTGTACAGTATCACGGAAGCGCGCAAGGAGGCAAAGCCGGGGTCGACAATGTGGAAACTGACAATAGTTAGCGTTCGCCATGGTTCGGTTAAACGCTGTGCGACGGCGATTGGGGAAGCGATGGCCGTGGCATTCGCTCACAGCTCCGCAACACACCCCGCCTTTGGCTGCTCCCCTATACTACGAAATATCGTATAGTGCTACTCGCCACTGTATCTCCAGCCAGCACTTCTTGAAACCAGCATGCCCACCCTGATCCCCGCAGCCAGCCGCACCATGGCAGTTTTTGAATTGTTTGCCAGGGAAAAACGCGAGCTGTCAAATTCCGATGTGGCTCGTCTGCTTTCGGTTGCCGAGAGCAGTTCCCTTGACCTATTGCATACGCTGCATTCGCTCGGCTACCTGATGCGCACATCCCGCACGCGGCGCTTCTACCCGACCGCCCGTCTGTTGGAAACCGCGCGCCAGATCTCCGAAAACGATCCCCTGACGACACTAGCGCAGGAAGCCGTCGAGCAAGTGGGCGCAAAAACCAATGAGACCGTCTTCTTCGGTGTACTCGATACCACCGCTGTCAAGGTCGTTGCCGTGCAGCCGAGCCGGATGCCGTTGCGCTATATCATCGAGGTCGGCTCACGGGCGGCCTTGCACGCCTCCGCACTGGGCAAGGCGCTGCTGGGACTCCTGCCGGAAGACGAAGCCCGCGCAATACTTGGCAAGAGCAAGCTTCGTCCTTTCACCGAGCACACAGTGGTTGACGTTGACGAACTGATGGCGCAAGTGGCGCACGGCCGCGACCTTGGCCGATACGAGGCGCGGGAAGAAGGCAGCGAGGGCGTCCACGGGCTGGCGGTGTCCGGATGGTTGGGCGGCCAGCCGGTCGGCATTTCCCTGGCCGGGCCCGCGGAGCGCATGAGAAAGAACCAGGAGGCCTATTTGACGGCCATGCGCGAAGTCCGTGATTCGCTGATGGCTGACACCTGAGCTGCCCACGACGCATAGAAATCGGCGGCCTACGCATTGCGGCGTCCTCTTCATCATTAAAAGCGCTCCCCCTTGCTCCGTGCCACGGTCGCCCCGCTGACTTACGCTGAAGGCCGCTTTCACAGATCCGCGATGGCAAGTGGAAGGTCATTTCGCCGTACATGAAGCCACCGCTGCCGCGGCAGTCCGGCGCGGTCAAAGCCGGAGCGCGTGCTCAACCCTGCCGCCAGTTGCGTCGTCTTCCTTGCAAAAGGCAACCAGCTCATCGCGGAATTCAATGCAAAGCGGAGAGAGATAGCCATCGGCGCGCCAGAACATGGCGATTTCCGGCTGCCGCAACATGTCCGGCTCGCCGATCACGCTGAGATCCCGGCCTTCGGGTTGCATAAGCGTGCGCTGCGGTACAAGGCCGAGCAGATCGGTATCCCGAAGGAGTTCGGCAATGGAAATGCCGGATCCAGTCCATTCCACGGCAACGAGCGGCGCAGGCAAGCCATTGTTGGCAAACTCATCTGCCAGCACCTGGTACAAGCTGGACGACGCCTGCGGCAGCGCCCAGCGCTCTTGCGCCAGGTCCGCCAGGGTCTTGAAAGCGCCGAGTCTGGGATGGCCTGACCGAGCGACCACTTGCAACCTCAGCGGCCGTAACGGAATGTGGCTGACATCGCGCGGCACATTGGCGGTCATCCCGCCACAAGCGAGGTCCGCATCCCCCGACTGCAGGGATAGTATGGCTCCCTGCGTCAGCCGCGTCTCAATGGAAAAAGTCGCCAGCGGCCGCCTGGCAAGGAAGCGTGCGACCACGGGGGACAGCAACCAGGAAAAGAGGTAGGGCGTCGCCGCAAGCCTGATTTTTCCTGCGCGCGCCGCGGCCTGTGCCTCCACTTCCCCCTGGAGATCGTTGGCTGCCAGCACCACGTTTCTTGCCCGCTCCAGCAGCGTCTGTCCAACCGGCGTGAGCGTGACGCCGCGAGCCGTGCGCTCGAACAGGCGCATCCCCGCATCGGCCTCAAGCCGTGCCAACGCCTTCGACAAGGCCGATTGCGTCACCCCAATGTGTTCCGTCGCCCGGTGCAGGCTTCCGTGTTGCGCCACAAGCAGGAACACCCGCAGGTCGTCGATTCGCATGGCACCTCCGGCCTGTATTGAAGTCTCCGCGAAGTATGCCTGAATGGAATCGCTTAACCCAACCGGGGAATCACTGCCAGACCTTGCGGCGGATAGAGTTGACCCCCGATGCGACAGGCTTCACCGACTCAGACAACTTGGAGACTGCTATGAATACGAATTCGGAACCCCTCGATCCGCACCTCATCGATGCGCTTGGCAAGGACGTGCAATGCCATGAGCTCCAAACCGGACGGCCGCCGCTGTTCATCGAGCCGAAGGGAGGCGAGTTGCTGGACCGTGCCCAATTTCGCGCCTGGACGCGGCGCGTGAAGCCGGTCCTGGAACAGCTCATCACAAAGCATGGCGGCATTGTGCTGCGAGGCTTCCCGACGCCGGAAACCGATGATTTTGCTGACATCGTCAATCAATATCCGCCATTTGAGGACGGCTATGTGGGCGGACGCGCCCCGCGCACGCAAATCAGCGGCAAAGTCATGGAGGCCACAAGGCTGGAAGCCAGCGCCGGGCTTGGCGTGCATTCGGAAATGGCATACCGGCGCCATTATCCGAAGCGTATCGCCTTCTTCTCGCGAGTCACGGCTCCCGTGGGCGGTGCGACTACCATCGCCGATGCGCGCAACTTTGCGTACGACATGGCACCGGAACTGGTTGCCAAGATCACTGAACTCGGCATCCGCTCCGCGCTGAGTTACGGCCCGAAGTCCGCGGCTGTCGAGAAGTCGTATGCCGACATGGACCGGCACGGCTGGAACCATGCTTTCAATACCGAAGACCCGGCGGAGGTAGAGGCGCTGTGCGCCGCCCGCGGCCTCGAACCGCTGTGGCATGACGACGGCTCGCTGACTGTCTTCACGACGCTCGAGCCGTTCATGTGCCATCCAGTGACCGGAAAGAAGCTCTATCGCTCGGGGCTGCACAGGTCGCACACCGCGACCCTGGTCCTGAGCACCGACATTCGCAAGAACCAGAAGTATCCGACCGGGATGTTCCTGGGCAAGGAGCAGCGCCTCGAACCGGCGGAGGTCGACCATATCAACGCGATTTGCGACAAGGCGACCCTTCGCTGGCAATGGCGCGACGGCGACGTGATGATCCTGGATAACCTGCAGGTATGGCACGGCCGCGATGCGTATGAGGGTCCGCGTGACGTGCAGGTCGCCCTGCTCGACTAAAGGCGAGGCGACAGGGCGGAAGCGGCGCGTTGCAGCGGTGAAGTAGCGCCCGCGGCGTGCCGGCATACCAAGGAAGGGGCGAGTTGTTCGCCAAATCTCCTTCATTGAGCTCACTCGGGCTTTCTCGCACCTCGATGCTCGATGCTCGATGGCGTCCGCGAAGCGCTTCGAGAATATACAGAAGACCTAATTACAGAAGGAGACAAACAATGATTTCAGTCAATGGACTCAGGCGCTTCGCCGGGAGCCTGGCCGCCGCGGCAATTGCCGCGTGTGGCGTTGGTTTTTCCCATGCCGCGGAGCCCGCCTATCCCTCCCACCCGGTCAAGGTCGTGGTGCCTTCCGTGCCGGGCGGCCCGATTGATGCCGTGTCGCGGTTGGTCAGCAACAAACTGTCGACGCGCCTTGGCACGAGCTTCATTGTCGAGAACAAGCCCGGCGGCAATGTGCAGATCGGCACCAACTATGTGGCGAAGTCCGATCCGGACGGCTACACGCTGCTGACCACGGCACCGGCCCACATCATCAATCCGCTGCTGTACGGCAAGCTGTCCTACGATCCCGTCAAGGACCTGACCGGCGTGGCCATGATGGCCAAGGTGCCGCTGCTCCTTGTAGTGAATGGCGACCTGCCTATCCACTCGGTTCCCGAGCTGATCGCATGGGGCAAGGCACACCCGGACCGCCTGAGATATGGCAGTTCAGGCACGGGCTCCAGCGCAAATCTCGTCGGCGAGCTGTTCTCCATGAACGCCGGTCTCAAGCTGGAGCACATCCCGTACAAGGGTGCCGCAGCCGTCCTGCCGGACCTGCTGGCCGGCCGGCTTGAAATCATGATCGACACGTTGCAACTGTTTTCGCCCTACATCAAGGCAGGCAAGTTGCGCGCCATTGCCTTCACCGGCGCAACGCGCATGCCTGCCTTGCCGAATGTGCCCACGCTGGCGGAATCCGGTTATCCGGACGTGGTTGCCAATTCCTGGCTTGCCATTGTCGCGCCGAGCAAGACGCCTCAAAGTGTGATCGACAAGCTGGCGCGCACCGTTGGCGATGTGCTGCAGGAACCCGACGTCCGCAAGCAGATCGCCGACTACGGCATGGAGCCGGACCCCATGACGCCCGCACAGCTCAACCGGTACTTCGACTCGGAAAGCAAGCGTTGGAGCAAGGTAGTCAAGGCCGGCAATATTCGAGTGGAGTGAGGAGTACAGATGACCAACGCAATGTCCGTTCCGCGCGAAACCGTGCGGGCCCAAGTCAGCGAAGCGGAGTGGACAGCCCGCGTGCAGCTCGCTGCCTGCTACCGGCTGATGGACCGGTTCGGCATGACCGACCTGATCTACAACCACATCACGCTCAAGATCCCGGGCACGGAGCATCTGCTCATCAACGCCTACGGCTACCTGTATTCGGAGATCTGCGCGTCGAACCTGATCAAGATCGACCTGGAGGGCAACGTGCTCCTGAGCCCCCAGAACGAGCACGGCTACCAGGTGAACCGGGCCGGCATGGTGATTCACACCGCTGTCCACAAGGCAAGGCCTGACGTGAGTTGCGTGATTCACACCCATACCCGGGCCGGGATGGCGTTGTCCGCCATGAAGACGGGTCTGCTACCGATGACGCAGACGGCGCTCAGGTTCCACGAGAAAACCGGCTACCACGACTTCGACAGCCCGGTGGTGGAAATGAACCAGCAGGCGGGCCTGGTCCGCTCTCTCGGCAATCATGAAGTCGTGGTGCTGCGCAACCACGGGCTGCTGGCTGTGGGCCCCAGCGTGGCCGAAACGTTCAGCCGCATGTACTGGCTGGAGATGGCCTGCCGGACCCAGGTCGATGCCATGACGTCGGGCACCGAGCTGATCATGCCGACGCCGCGTGTCATCGACGAAACGCGGGCCGTGATGGATGCACGTGCGAACACCTTCGGCACACGTGAATGGCCGGCGCTGCTGCGCCTGGTGGAGCGCATCGACCCCGGCTACAAAGACTGACTGACGTCAGCCGGCTCGGGCTCAGCGAATCGGCTACTTTCGCATGCACTGGCGCCTGATGGACGCCATCGGCGAAGTACCAACCAAGGAGCAGAACAAGCCGCTGCCGCTTAACGCTGTGGGCGCCATCGCTGCGGTGGTGGCAGCCATGGGCCTCGATCCGCTGATCGCGCGCGGCCTGTCGCTGGTCGGCCAGTGCGCGACGAGCAGCGCAACGTGGTGGCGGCCATCAGCGCCAACCTGCTGTCCGGTGAGGTCGGCCGGAGCAGGCTGTCAGGGAGATCCTGCCGGCCCTGCGTGCGGCGGCGGAACAATTGTCGGGCTTGGCCCCCGCGTTCCTCGGCCCGGCCAACCAGCCGTTCTCGCGGACAAATGGAGCCCGCCAGACCGGAGCCGACCGAGTTTGCCACGCCTGCCGCATTCGTTGTGTCGTCGTACGCGAGCGCAACGGCAACGGCAATACGCTTAGAAACGCCCCGAGTACTGGAGCATGTAGAAGTTGATGCCGGGATTGGGCTCCTTAATGCCTGCGTTGGAGTAGTGCTGGAAACGCACCGCCAGTTCCGAGTCGAACGGATCGCCAAACCGGTAGCCCGCGGCAATGCGATCGCCAAACTGGAACGCCGTCGAGAAACCCTTGGAGTCCGAGATGTGCGTCCGCGACAGCAGGTGCATGCCTGCGCCAATCTCCGCGAAAGCACCCGAGCGGCCCGAGCCCTGGATCCGGAAGATGGGCGTAAAGCCGATATCGCCCATCACGCTGCTGTTGCCGCCATGTGGATTCCAGCCACCCACGGAAGCCTCGAGACCCAGGCGAACCCGCACCGACTGCGAGCTCGTCGCCCAAAGGTCGTTCTTCAAGTTCCATCGCGCCTCCAGGCGTGCAATCGAAGCCGCGTCTCCCGCACCCAATGCGACCCCGAGACGAACCGGATCGAACCACGAGGCGTCCTCGCTGGTGGGCGCGGCACCCGCGGCGCCGCTGGCAAACGCACTGGAAAGCAGAATGATGGAGATGACGGATCGAAGCATGACTAAGGCCTTGTGAAAAGTAATTCTTGCTTTTGGTGACACGTTGCACGGCGCTGAAAGTGAGCACGAGCCATGAGGATTTCATCGCCGTGCCGAACACGCCCCAGGTTCGCGCACCTCCAGGGCGGGCTCCGCGCGAAAATCCGGAAGTATGCTTTCAGCGCAAGCGGTCGAATAGATGCCGCCAGCGCATATCTGCGTTCCACATTTGGAACGACGTGATCGCATGGAATACTGTCCGTGGAAGAAGACGCGTCGTTGGTCGCGTGGAAGGTGGTTTCAGGAAGCTTCCCGATGTATGGCCAACGAGGGGGCGAACATGGCGCGAGTCGACAGGTCGCCGGCGGCGTGGCGCCTGCAATCAAGCTGGGCACCGGCACGCTGGAAAGGTGCTTTTGGGGTTGACTGCGGAGGACTCGTTCGTAAAGCGAGTGAATTGTTGAAGGCCGGCACGGGTAATGGGCCAAATATGGGCCAAATATCCGGTGCCGGCCTGGTGCCTGAGCTAATTGGCGACCAACTGCGTGAAAGACATGACGATCTCTCACACAGCGGCAGCACGGACGATCAGCGAGCCGAGTCCAGCACCTCGCTGTCCTTCACGACGTTCTGGGCCTTGGTATAGCTCTCGATCAGCAATTGGTACGCCGGGAAGATCTTGGTGTAGATCTCGGCCCACTGCATGGCATCGTCCCGGCGCCAGGTTTTCTGCAGCTCCGAAGCCACCGCGGCGGGCCCCGGAAATATCGTCGTGCGAATTTAGCGAACCTGGGCGCCGCCGGTTTCCCGGTCAGTCGGCGCGCACCCCGACATAACGGCCAGGAGCGGGCTCGATTGGCTCGAACGTGTCGTTCCCCAATCTGGACGGCGCTGCGACCTGCTTGCCGGCATGGCGTTTCAGCCAGGCAGCCCAATGAACCCACCAGCTCCCCGGCGTGGACGTCGCCGAAGCCAGCCAGCCGTCTGCATCATCGCATCGCTCGCCGGCACGCCAGTAGCCACGCTTTTGCTTCGATGCCGGATTGATAACACCTGCAATATGTCCGCTCTCGCCAAGAACAAACTCCGACTTTCCGCCCAGTAGCTGAACGCTGCGATAGGCCGACCGCCAGGGAACGATGTGATCGTCCTTCGTGGCAAGGATATAGTTGGGCACGTCGATGCTGCCCAGGTCCATCGGATGCCTGCAAACGGTCAATTGCCCCGGCTCGCGCAGCTTGTTCTCCAGGTACATATTGCGCAAGTACCATGCATACATCGGCCCGGCCAGGTTCGTGGCGTCGGCGTTCCAGTAAAGCAGGTCGAAGGCTCCCGGCGATTGCCCTTTCAGGTAGTTGCCGACGAAATAGGGCCAGATCAGGTCATTCGGGCGCAGCATCTGGAAGACAAACGCCAACTCCTTGCCGGGATAGATGCCACTGCGCCCGATAGTCTGCTCGCGTTGCGCAACCGTCGGCTCGTCGATGAACACGCCAAGTTCGCCTGGCTCGCTGAAATCCAGCATGGTCGTCAGCAGCGTCATGCTGGCTACCGTCTTTTTACCGCGGGCCTGCTGCACGCCCAAGGCTGAAGTCAGCAACGTACCTCCGACGCACCAGCCCAGCGCGTTCACCTGAGCCGCGCCACTGATGGCCTGGCTGACTTCCAGCGCCTTCAATACGCCGTGCTCAACATAGTCGTCCCATGTGGTCTCGCTCATATCCGCTTGCGGATTGCGCCACGATACCAGGAACACGGTATGCCCCTGCTCGCAGGCAAAGCGCACGAATGAGTTCTCCGGCTGGAGGTCCAGTATGTAGAACTTGTTGATGCACGGTGGCACGATGACCAGCGGCCGCGAGGCAACCTTATCGGTCAGCGGCTTGTACTGGATCAGCTGCATCAATTCACACTCGAAGACAACGGCCCCCTCGGACGTGGCCACATTGCGGCCTACCTCAAAGGCGGATTCGTCCGTGATTGCGATGCGGCCTCGCCGCGCGTCTTCAACGTAGTTGGCAAGTCCGGAAACGAGGCTTCCGCCCTGGGATTCCAATGCCAGCTGAATGGCTTCCGGATTCGTGCCAAGAAAATTGGCGGGGCTCAAGGATTCAATATACTGGCCGACAAGGAATCTCAGCCTGCTCTTGTCGTCTTCCTCGAGACCGATTGCTTCAGTGATCTCCGAGAGAGTTCTGGCGTTATTCAGGTAGCTTTTCTTGAGAAAGCGGTACCACGGATTGCGATTCCACTCGTCCGCGGCGAAGCGTCGATCCGGATTTTCCCCACCCGTCTCTTCGCTCCATACCGACCTCATCACGGCTGCCTGCCCTTCCAGATGGCGCAGATTGGAGCGCAGCAGGCCAGAAAAATCCATGCTGCAGGACAAGAACCTCTGCCCGGCCATATACTCGGCCGTTTTTTTAAATGGAGCAGAATATACTTGGAGCAACTTATCTGAAAATGCCAAACACGCGTTTCTCCTTAATTTTTGTCTATTTTGAGATTGGCGGTGGCTAACCAGCCAGCTCCGCGGCATTACTGGACCCTGCGCGCCAACGACGTCGGCATCACCAGCGCGTCCCCGTCCACCACGACCTTGTCTTGCACCGTACAGACCGTAGTCAGCGAGACGCGCTGCTTCCCTGGCTGCAACTCCTTGACGGTCACGGTAACCTTGACTGTTTCCCCTGGCCTTACGGGCGCTCTGAAGCGAACGTTCTGGCTCAGATAGATCGTCCCAGGCCCCGGCAAGCGTCCGGCAATGGCTGCCGAGATCACGCTGGCGGTCAGCATGCCGTGGGCGATGCATCCGCCGAACTGGGTCGTGCGGGCAAATTCCTCGTCGAGGTGCACGGCATTGTTGTCGCCAGAAGCGGCCGCAAACAGTGCGATATCCGCTTCGGTGATGGTTCTGTCGAAGGTGGCGCTCATCCCGAGCTCCAGGTCTTCATAGTCATAGCCATTCAGTGCGTTCATTACGTTTCCTGGTAGTAGTTGAATCCGTCTCGCCCTGGCAGTGACAAGCTCGCAGGGACGCACATGCGCTACCGGGGCTTCGCAGCCTCGGTCCTTGGCAATATGGGTTTCCATCTTCGAGGCCTGGGGTGAGGTGAGCGCGATGCCCGAGGAAAGGCGCTGCGAGGATCGATTGGGCTCACGCCGGCAGCACGGTGCCGAAATTTCCAGAGGCGAAGCTTAAGGCCGGCGCGATAACTACCTAAAACGGTTTTTCCCGCTGATATTTATCGAAAAAAACGATTGATTCCAACGATGGGCATGTATCGCAACATGCGTCGCCTCCCCCCCGCTCCGAGGGGGGAACGGCGTCGCTCACAGCCATACACTGGGAAGTCATGACGACATGATGAGAGATCGGCGCGATGTTCTGTGCTGGAACAACGACCTGCTTCGGCGCCACAGAACAGGATGCCGGTGTAGTGGTGGTCGGGATTCGTCAGAGGAAGGCCTCCCGAGGCCGCGCCATGCGCCGCCAGCCTATACGGCTTGCGGCAAGGGACCGAGCAAGTTACAGAAGCAACGCCTCCTCAAAGTCCATCTGGTCTTGCGCATGGAACAACGCCCCAAGGCTCGCCGCGCCCTCTGCCGCCATCCCGCCATCGTCGCCGCTGCCCGCCCCACCCCGCATGGCGTCCAGGCTCCGCCTCATGCCCGCGACCGCTGCGCCCGGCAGCAGCGTGGTAAGGCTGACCCGCCGGACGCCCAGGCCGCGCAGCCGTTCCAATGGCAGGCTTGCGGCGGATGGGCTGGGCACCAGCCCGGTGCCGGCGCTGAGCGTCACCGGGATATCTAGCGCGCGCACCAGGCGAGTGATGTCGTTCTCGGTCCGCGGCGCGATGGGCAGCAGCATATCGGCGCCCGCCGCCTGATAGGCCCGGGCCCGTTGAATGACCTGCTCGGTGGACTCGCACGCAAACGCGTCCGTGCGGGCGATGATCATGAAGTTGCTGTCGCGCCTGGCACGCTGCGCGGCATCGATCTTGGCGATCATCTCGCCGACCGGCACCACCTCCTTGCCGCCCGGCGAGGCCCAGCGCCTTGGCACCACCTGGTCCTCTATGTTCAGGCCGGCGGCGCCGGCCTCTTCGAACAACTCGACGGCATAGTGCACGCCGCGTGGATTGCCATAGCCCGCGTCCGCGTCCGCGGTGATGGGGATGGATGACACGCGCGTCAGGCGGCGGCAGTGCTCCACGCATTCCGTCAGCGTGAGCAGGCCGATGTCCGGGACGCCGAGCAAGCTGTAGGAGAGCATGGCGCCGCTGATGCACGCGCTCTGGTAGCCCGCCTGCTCCACCAGCCGGAGACTGAAGATATCGTGCACGGCCGGCGCCACGACAAACGGCTCCGTGCGCAACAGCGCGCGCAGGGATGCCGTCTTTTGAGACGTGGCGGGTCTTTGCATGGACTTGGGCTCGCAACGAGGAAAAGAAGTCATCACGCCGTTCACTCCTTCGGCATGCCGTCGGCCAGCTTGCGCATCATCGGCTTGCGGGCCGCGATTTCCCTGGCCCAGTCGTCGCCGGGCAGGTAGGCCAGGACCGGTGCGTCGTTGCCGGCCTTCTTCAGGTACTCGGGATCCCTGAGCGTCGCCCTGACAGCTACTCGCAGTTTCTCCACGATGGCGGGCGGCACACCCGCGGGCACGGCAATCCCCCGCTCGGCAGGCATTACGTCGTCGAACCCCTGCTCCCTGGCCGTCGGCACATCGGGTAGCGAAGCGGCCCGCTTCTCCCCCATTTGCGCGATAATCTTCAGCGGCACAGCCTCCTTGCCCGCATCCTGCAGTTCACCCGTAGTGACCGCCGCGAAGTCGATATGCCCGCCAAACAACGCCGTCTTGGACTGCGCCGTGCCGTTATACGGGATGTCGTTGACCTTCACGCCCGCCACATTCTGCAATTGCAATAGCGCCAGGTGCCCGTTCGTCCCGACCCCGTTGTGACCAAAAGACAAGGAGGCAGGCTTCTTCTTCAATGCCGAAACCACGTCCTTCAGGTTGTTGTACGGACTCTCCTTCCTGGCCACCAGGATGGTCGGGTCGCTCAGCACGCGCGCTACCAGTTGCAGCCCGGCCGGATCGAAATTCGTCTTCTTGTAGAGCGGCGCGAACGCCATGGCAGGCAGGTTGACCACGCCGATGGTGTAGCCATCCGGGGCCGAGCGCATCAGGCCGATGTTCGAGATCTCGCTGGCGGCGCCCGGCTTGTTCTGCACCACCAGGCTGGCGTTTGCGCCAAGGTAGCGCTGGATGAACGGCGCCATCGTGCGCGCCATGGTATCGGTGCCTCCGCCGGCGGCAAAACCGACGAAGACCTGGATCGGATGATCGGCGGGCCACTCCGCCCGCGCCGCGGTCGCCGCCAACCCGAGCGACAGGAGCACTGTGGTGAGCACGTTGAACGTCCCGCGTGTCTTGTTGCGTGTCTTGAAGCTGTGCCGCATGGCCTCCCCCTTTCCGAACCGATATTGACAATGGCCGAACGATACGTAGCTCCCGCTCCGGAAGAAAGCGAGAAATCTTCACTGCCCCCGGTGAGAATTTGGAATGGCAGCGCGCTGGCGGCGCCAGGCCCCCATCGCGGGACAGGGGCGGCGCCATGACCCTCAAGCAACTGGAAGCCTTCTACTGGGCCGCAAAACTTGGCAGCTTTTCCGTGGCGGCTGCACGCCTGCATGTCACGCAGTCATCGCTGTCGAAGCGCATCGCGGAGTTGGAGGACGACCTGGGAAAGGCGCTCTTCGACCGTACCGGGCAACGCTCGGTCATCACCGACGCCGGCGAGCGACTGCTTGAGCATGCTGCCCAGATTCTCGAGATTGAAAGCCGTATCCGCTCGGACCTGGACATGTCCGGCGCACTGCGCGGGAGTTGCCGGTTCGGCATCAGCGAACTGGTGGCATCCACCTGGTTCCCGGGACTAGTCGCCCGCGTTCGCGAGCTGCATCCGCATCTCGTGCTGCAACCGCAGGTCGACCTGACGCTGAACCTCGAACGCAAGCTGGAGCGCGGCGAACTCGACTTCGCGATCATTCCCGGCCCGTCCTCCTCCTCCAACCTCTCGCAGGAAAAGGTCGGTGAGCTCGCATACCAGTGGATGGCATCGCCAGAGCGGCTGGCATCCGGCACTGTCCTGACAGCCCGGCACTTCGCGGAGCATCCGGTGATCACGCTCAGCGCCGAAGCGGGCCTGACGCTCGCCTTCGAGAAATGGGCGGCGGAGCAGAAACTCGAGATTCCCAGGGCGCTGGTTTGCAACAGCCTGTCGGCCTTGATTGCGCTGGTGATTGCCGGCGTGGGGATCAGCCTCTTTCCGCGATCCTATGTGGCGCCTCTCGTGCGCGCCGGCAAGCTGGCGGAGCTGGCAAGCCAGCCGGCTCCGCACAACCTGTCCTACTATTTCCAGTGGCGCACGGGCGACACGCGTGCCGTGGTCCGGTCACTGAGGACGGTCACGATGGAAGAGGCGGATTTTTCAGTGAGTTCGCCGTTATGGCCCGGCGAGGCAAGGATCGGCTAGCGCCGGGGGCGGCGCGGGCTTTTCCCGGAGATTGTCCTGACGCTAGCGTGTGGCGAATGACCGCGCGGGCCGGACGCGCGGCGATGCCGCCGGACTACGGCCGCAGCGGATGTGCGAGAAAGAAGCGCACCATCTCGGCGCTGGCGTCGGGCCCGCTGTCATCGGTGTACGTCCCGCGCGAACTGCCCCCCGCCCATGCGTGAGGCGCCCCGTGGATGAGCCAGTATTCCGCGTCGACGCCTTCGGGCGATGTCAGTTGCCGGTGTGTGAAGGTGCGCCCGCCCCGGCTGCGCTGCTGCTTGTCCCGGTGCGTACCACCCTGGAAATCACGCAGCAGGCGCTCGCCGTTGGACACATGCACCGTGGCGTCGGCATCGCCGTGAAATACGATGAGGGGCCGCGACTGCGAGACAGCACCGTTGCCCCGGGGCGCGGTCCGCGCTTTCTCCATCAGCTTCGCGGCCAGGTTCCCGCCCTTCATCGCAGCCAGTGCCGATGGCAGGTCGTGCGCGCTGCCACAAGGCAAGCCGGAATGAATCCCCGCCGCGGCATACAGCTCCGGATGCGTCTGCACCATCACGGCAGCCATGGCGCCGCCGGCGGACAAGCCGGCCACGTACACGCGATCCGCGTCAACCGGGTGGTTCGCCATGACTTCCCGCGTGATGCCCGCGATCAGCGCTGGCTCGCCCTGGCTGCGCTGCTGGTCGCCCGGCTTGAACCAGTTCCAGCATTTGGACGGGTTGGCCGTCATTGGCTGGATGGGATACGCAACCAGGAAGCCGTGCCGCCCGGCCAGCGCATTCATGCGCGTGCCCGCCGCGAAATCATCAGCGTCCTGCGTGCACCCGTGCAGCATCACGACCAGCGGCAGCGGCTGGCCATCGTAGCCGCCAGGCACGTAGAGCTTGTAGGCGCGCTCGCCGGCGTGACTGGCGTAATGCCTTGTAGTGAAGTGCCCGGTGTCCTGCACGCCGGGCCGCGGCGCCGGCTTTGGTTCCCGCCGGGGCTGCGTGCGCGCCTCGCCGGCTTTGGCGGCGGGACCTTCCGCGTCCGCGTCCGCTGCCGGCGCCGTGCGCGGCAGCAGCGCCTCGACGACTTGCGCAGGCTGGAAACCGGCGGCGGCGCCGCTATCGCGCAGCGCGCGCTGTATGACTTCGGTGGCCTCCGACTGGATCGTGGCCAGGGCCAGTTCGGGCGTGACGTCGGCGGCGATGCTGGCAAGGCCCAGCACATGAATGTCCAGACGCTGCCGTGCCGCTTGCGCGGCCTCCAGGTCCTGCCGGGAAAAATGCTGCAGGCCGAGTACCAGCGCGCGCCGCGTCACGGTCTCGCTGACGGCCTGCGCATGGATCGCAAGCTGGTTGCGGATCGCGGTACGGATCAGGTCGGTGCGGTTCGAGTAAAAGCCTTCCTCGACCAGCAGGTCGATCTGGCCGAGGTCGACAGGGCCAAGGTTGATCGTGATCTTCTCGGTCTCGCCGCCTTTGGGCCGGGGAGGTGCTGCAAGTGCTCTTTGTTGCTCGTTCATTGTGACCCGCCATCCAAATACCATCCAATGGGATGGTTATAGGATGGAGACCGGTCCTAGTCAAGCAGGAATACTGCTTTGTGACGTCCAAGGCTGAATGGGCTTCGTTCCGGCTGGCAGGCAGCGAATTCAAGGGCTTCCCGGCGGCATATGAAATCTTTCACCCGGGGGTGGGGAGGAAACGGTTCCCCGGTATGCTCACTCGAAATACCGGAACCGGGGGCGGACAATGCGCTCTGGTGCCACCTCTGTGTCCGCCCTGCCGGGCCATTCCAGGATCCATATGCATTTCCCTACCTTTGCCAAGTGCGCCAACCGGTGGTCCCGCCATGCCGGACACAGGATTGCCTTGGCAAGTTGGGCGGCAGCGCTAGCGCTGACAGCCGGCTGCACGCCGGACTCGGTCCGCAACATCGAGGCGCAAGGCTTCGACGCGTACCTGGATAGCCTGAACCGGCGTTGCCCGAACCTGATGATCGGCAATAACAATGTGAGCGAGTGGCTGCGCACCGACGGCAGCCAGGGCGACAGCGACTATGTCTACTGGCTCGACCAGACCTCGCGCCTCTACTACCACCGCATTACACCCGCGCAGTACCGCGACTCGGTCATCGGCGGGCTGGGGCAAGGCAAGTCGGACACGCGCGCGGTGGACTGCATCATCAACAGCCTGCCTGCGCAGCGCCCGACGAGCCCGGCCAGCGACAAGCGGCCGTAGTTTCCGCTCAGCGGGTGACGCCGCTTCCGGACACTGCAAGCAAGCCGGATTGCGGCGCTTGCACCCGATGCCCGGATAGTGATCCAGCCGGCAGGCCGCCCTCGGAACTCGCCCCAAAAAGCCAATTGACAATGCCGCCCCCGTGGCATTTGATGAAGCGTCAGCCATGCCTGTTCCAAGGGTGAGCGAGGAGCCCGGCTATGCCAAGCGGCCGCAACATGACGACGTGGGAAACCGCGCTACAGGCGGTCGAGCGTGCCGAGCGCTTGCATCGCCAGTTCTTTCGCCCGGCCGGCCAGCTTGGCCTGCGCCCGGTGTGGGAGCCGCCCGTGGAAATCTTCGAGCAGGGCAAGCAGATCGCCGTCGTGGTGGCGCTGCCCGGCGTGAAGCCAGAGTGCATCGACATCGGGCTGGATGCCAACACGCTCAGCATCCGTGCCGAACGCGCGCTGCACCGCGCCTTCGCCGGCGGTACCGTGCACTGCCTTGAGATTCCCTATGGCCGCTTTGAGCGGCACATCCAGCTTCCTCCCGGGCGCTACGGCATGCAGCAGAGCGAATCCGTGGATGGCTGTCTCGTGCTGATCCTCGAGAGATCGGAGTAGGCGGGACCTGCGCGAAGCCGACTTTGCGCGCTGCCGAATTTTTTCGCGAAGACCTGGCTACACGCGCCAGGCCCGCAGGAGACACCACCATGAGCACCTATATCGGAGGCGAATCCGCCTTGACCAGGGAGAGTGGGCAGATTGCGCAAAGCGTGGAACAGGGCAGCGTTGCGCAAGCTACCGAAGTGGCCGACGGCGGCACGGCGTCCGCCCTGCCACCCGATGGACTCATCCTGCTCCCGGTCCGCGATATCGTCCTCTTCCCCGGCCTGGCAATCCCGCTGGCAATTGGACGCGAGCGCGCGAAGGCAGGCGTGAGCGCGGCCGTACTGGGTCAGCTCCCGCTCGGGTTGGTGCTCCAGCGTGACCCGCAGGCCGAAGATCCGGAACTCGATGCGCTCTATGGCATGGGTACCGTGGCCAATGTGCTGCGCTATGTGACCAGCCCGGATGGGACCCACCACCTGGTTTGCCAGGGCGCCCAGCGCTTCCGGCTGCTCGAACCGCTGACCGGCTACCCCTTTCTGGCCGCCAGGGTGGAGATGCTTGCCGAACCCACGCAGCGCGACCCGAACATCGAAGCACGCGCGCTGGTCCTGAAGGAACGCGCGGCGGACATGTTCGCGCTGCTGCCAGGCACTCCGGCGGAATTGACCGGTTCCCTGCAGGCGATCGAGTCGCCCGGCTTGCTGGCGGACACGCTGGCCGGGTTGGTCGACATCGCGCTGGAGCGCAAGCAGGAGATCCTCGAAACGCTTGAGCTGTGCAAGCGGCTGGACCGGGTGACGGATGCCGTGGCGGCGCGCATCGAAGTGCTGCGCCTGTCCCGCGAGATCGCGGAACAAACCCGCGGCAGGCTGGACCAGCGCCAGCGCGAGATGATGCTGCGCGAACAGCTCAAGACCATCCAGCACGAACTGGGCGAGAACACGGAGAGCCACGAGGAGATCCGCAAGCTGGCCGAAGCGATCGCCGCCGCCGGCATGCCGCCCGAGGTCGAATCGCATGCGCGCAAGGAACTGGCCCGGCTGGAACGGATGCCGGAAGCCTCCGGCGAGTACTCGATCAGCATCAGCTACCTTGAATGGCTGACCGAGATGCCGTGGCGCCTTCCCGATGAGAAGCCCATCGATATCGCGCGGGCGCGCCAGATCCTTGACGACGAACACTACGGGCTGAACAAGATCAAGCGCCGCATCCTGGAGTATCTCGGCGTCAGGAAGCTGAATCCGCACGGCAAGGGCCCGATCCTTTGCTTCGTCGGGCCACCCGGCGTGGGCAAGACCTCGCTTGGTCAGAGCATCGCTCGGGCGATGGAGCGGCCTTTCGTGCGGGTGAGCCTGGGCGGCCTGCATGACGAGTCGGAACTGCGCGGCCATCGGCGCACTTATATCGGTGCCATGCCAGGCAACATCATCCAGGCAATCCGCAAGGCCGGCGCGCGCAACTGCGTGATGCTGCTCGACGAACTCGACAAGCTTGGCCAGGGCGTGCACGGCGATCCGGCAGCCGCCATGCTCGAAATCCTGGATCCCGGCCAGAACGCGAGTTTTCGCGATAACTACCTGGGCGTGACCTTCGACCTGTCGGCCATTGTCTTCATTGCCACCGCGAACCAGTTGGAAAGCATCCCGGGCCCCCTGCGCGATCGCATGGAAATGCTGGAACTGGCCGGCTACACAGAGGCCGAGAAGGCGCAGATCGCGCGGCGCTACCTGCTGCCCCGCCAGCTCGAAGCGTGCGGCCTGGCGCCGGCGCAATGCGAACTGACCGAGGAGGCCTTGGCCGCCATCATCCGCGACTACACGCGCGAGGCCGGCGTGCGCAGTCTCGAACGGCAGATCGGCGCGGTCCTGCGCCATGTGGCAATGCTGGTGGCCGAGGATCCGGCCATCCGCAAGCGCATCGGGCCTGACGACCTGCCGTCCATCCTGGGGCATCGCCGCTTCGAGAGCGAATCGGCTTTGCGTACCAGCCTGCCTGGTGTGGCAACCGGCCTGGCATGGACCCCGGTTGGCGGCGACCTGCTCTTCATTGAAGCGGGCAGCACGCCGGGCGGCGGCAGGCTGCTGCTGACCGGCCAGCTTGGCGACGTGATGAAGGAAAGCGCGCAGGCGGCGCTGACGCTGGTCAAGTCGCGCTGCGCGTCCCTGCACATCGATTGCGGCAGCTTCGACAAGCACGACATTCATGTCCACGTGCCCGCCGGCGCCGTTCCCAAGGATGGGCCCAGCGCCGGCGTAGCCATGTTCATCGCCACGGCCTCGCTGCTGATGGGCCGGCCGGTGCGCAGCGACTGCGCCATGACCGGCGAGATCAGCCTGCGCGGCATCGTGCTGCCGGTCGGCGGCATCAAGGAGAAGGTGCTGGCTGCCCTGCGCGGCGGTATCAAGACCGTGCTGCTGCCCGCGCGCAACGCCCCCGACCTTGACGACCTGCCGGCGGACGCGCGCAGCCAGTTGCGTTTCGTGATGTTGGAAACGGTGGATGACGCGCTGGGCGAGGTGCTGGAAAAGGAGAGCGGAGGCTAAGCCCGGAGTCCGCCGCAGGTACGGGAATCCGGACCTGCGCGTCGGCTGGGGCAACGCCCTCAGCAAGATCGCGACGCGGTGCGAGGAGGCGGCACCGGCGCGAAACGGATACCGCGGGACAGGTTGTTGTTTCACTACCGCAACAACAATTTCTTGATTTCGTTATATTCCGCACATAAGATCACCCGGAACAAGAAAAAACATCAAATATCCGGGCGGGCGTCCATGACGCCGAACCACCCTGGCGGCACAGCCAGGATGGGGGTCGAAATCCGAAGGTGGTGGGTGCTGCCATAGCGCTGGTCCGCGCTGGCGGCGCCGCGCCATGCCTGCGGGTTCAGCCTGCTCCATTGCATCTGTACGGGGAGGTAAGGCATGAACGCGCTGCTCGTCGAAAGCCATCCGTTGCTCCGCATCGCCATGCTCACGCTGTTGCAGCGTGTTGCGGGCATCGATCATGTCCTTGCCATCGACCCCACGGAATTCCCCGCCGCTTGTCATGCCGGAGGCGACGTTGACCTGATTGTCTTCGGCATGCCCGGCAATCCGGACACGGGCTGGCAGTGGCTCGGCATGGTACGCAGGATATGGCCGGCACCGCGCTTGCTGTTGCTATCCGATACCGTTCCCCTGGAATTGCCCCAGGGCGGGATCACGACGGGTTTTTGCGGCTGTCTCGCGAAATCGGCGCCGCTCGACGTGATCGAGTCGGCTGTGCGGCGCATCGCCACCGGTCATGCGAGGCATTCCGGCATTGGCCAGCTGCCACTGTTCCCGGCCCTGCCCGCGGCGAAGCAGGCATCGCAACCCGCCGTTGGCAGTGAACGGCCCGGTGCAGAGGCCATGATGCTGGGACTGACCCAGCGCCAGTACGATGTGCTGGTATTGATTGCCCGGGGCCATGCGTTCAAGACCGTGGGCCGCTTGCTGAATATCTCCGTGCCCACCGTCAAGACCCACGCCCGCACCATCTACAAGCACCTGCAGGCGGGCGGGAAGGAAGAAGCCGTCTACAAGGCACGGGAGCGGGGCCTTAACCTGGCACGGGGGGCAGGCGGTGGCAGCACGCCGCGCGGTGGCGCAGCACCGCTGGCCCTGGCCGGCGGCAACGCCCCCACCATGCGGCAGGAGGACCTGATCTGAACCGGGCCTCGCACCCGGTCAGCGCGGGGGAAGCCTGCGGTACGCGCGCCGCCCTGTCATGCCAGGCTGATCCACGTCGTCTTCAGGTCCGTGTACTTGTCCAGTGCGTGCAATGACTTGTCTCGCCCCGAACCCGACTGCTTCACGCCGCCAAAGGGTACCGTCACGTCGCTGTCCATATAGCAGTTGACCCATACCAGCCCTGCCTGCAGCTTGCGCGAGACCCGGTGGGCACGGGAGAGACTGGATGTCCAGAGCCCCGAGCCAAGTCCATAGGGGGAATCGTTAGCCATGCGGATGGCCTCCTCCTCCGTATCGAAGCGGGTCACCGCCAGCACCGGGCCGAAGATCTCTTCCCGCACGATGGTCAGCGACTGCGTCTGGCATTCGAAGATGGTCGGCTGCATGTAAAAGCCGCCGCTGTCCGAATGCGCGCGCTTGCCGCCGGCAAGCAGCCTTGCGCCTTCGTCCTCGCCGCTCCGCACGTAGGACATCACCCGCTGCAATTGCGCGCCGTCGACGATGGCGCCCATGGCGGACGCCGGATCCAGCGGGTCGCCCGGCTGCATCCGCGCGGCGTGCGCTTCCAGCTTTTCCAGGAACGCATCGTAGACGCCGCTCTGCACATAGAGACGCGAGCCGGCGATGCAGATCTCGCCCTGGTTGCTGAAGATGCCGATGGCCGCCGCCTGCGCGGCGCGGTCCAGGTCCGGGCAGTCGTCGAAGACGATGTGCGGGGACTTGCCGCCGCACTCCAGCCAGACGCGCTTGAGGTTCGACTGGCCGGAATATTCCATGAAGCGCTTGCCCGTCGCGGTGGACCCGGTGAAGGCGATGCAGTCCACGTCCGGATGGCGGCCCAGCGCCTGGCCCGCGGCGGCGCCAAGTCCCGGCACCACGTTGAAGACACCCGCCGGAATGCCGGCCTCCTCGGCGAGCTCCGCCAGCCGCAGCGCGGTAAGCGGGGACTGCTCCGCCGGCTTCAGCACCACGCTGTTGCCCGCGGCCAGCGCGGGCGCCACCTTCCAGCTGGCCATCAGCAGCGGATAGTTCCAGGGAACCACCGCCGCGACCACGCCGAGCGGTTCGCGCGTGATGGTGGCCAGTACGCCGGGCGCCGTCGGCGCGATCTCGTCATAGATCTTGTCGATGGCTTCGCCGTACCACGCGTAAGTGCGCCCGGCTTCGGGAATATCGTATTGCAGCGTTTCGGCGATGGGCTTGCCCATGTCCAGCGTTTCCAGCAACGCCAGCTCTTCGCGATGCGCGTCGATCAGGTGCGACAGCCTGAGCAGCACGGCCTTGCGGGCGCTGCGCGGCAGGTCCGACCACACGCCTGACTGGAAAGCCTTGCGCGCCGCGGCCACGGCACGGTCCACGTCTTCGGCACCGCAAGCCGCGACGCTGGCCAGCACCTTGCCGGTGGCGGGGTTGATGGTCTCGAAGGT
This sequence comes from Cupriavidus sp. 05N39, assembly GCF_056397325.1. NCBI lineage: Bacteria > Pseudomonadati > Pseudomonadota > Betaproteobacteria > Burkholderiales > Burkholderiaceae > Cupriavidus > Cupriavidus sp. 05N39. The sequence continues at coordinate 12,981 of NZ_JBFTNE010000115.1, read as the reverse complement.
GGCGCCGTCGACGGCGTCGGCCCAGCGGCCACCGATATAGGCCTGTGTACGGATGGGCACCGTTTCCGCCTGCTTGCGCCAGTAGGCGAGATCTCGCAAATCGCTCATCATGCGTTCCTGTATTCGTTGTGTCCGGGCCGCTCAGGCGTTCGCCTGCGCCACCATCGCGCCCAGCAGCACATTGGCCCCTGCTTCCAGGTGCTCTGGCTTGGCGTCTTCGATTTCGTTGTGACTGATGCCGTCCTTGCAGGGCACGAAGATCATCGCTGTCGGCGCGATGCCGGCGATATAGACGGCATCGTGGCCGGCGCCCGTCACGATGTCCTGGTGGGTATAGCCCCTCGCGGCGGCTTCCTGGCGCACGTGGCCAATCAGTTCGGGGGCGAACGGCGTCGGCGCGAAGTACTGCACGTCCTCCACCGCCACATCCAGTGCCGCGCCGGTGGTGCTGCCATCCGCCACGGCCGCGCAGGCCGCGCGAAAGCGGGCATCCATTTCCGCAAGCCGCGCCGGATCGAGGTGGCGCAGATCCACCGTGAACTTCACCGCGCCGGGGATGACATTGCGCGACGACGGATGCACATTGACCACGCCCACCGTACCGCGCCCGTGCGGCGCGAAATCGTTGGCGATCCGGATCACGGCCTGCATCAGGAACGTGGCGCCATAGAGCGCATCCTTGCGCAGCGGCATCGGCGTGGGGCCGGCATGCGCCTCCATGCCGGTCACGGTGACGTCGTACCAGCGCAAACCCAGCGACCCGGTCACGACGCCGATCACCTTGTCTTCGGCTTCCAGCACCGGCCCCTGTTCGATATGGGCCTCGAAATACGCGCCTACCTCGCGGCCCACCTCGGTGTCGCCGGCGTAGCCGATGGCCGCCAGTTCATCCGCCACGCGCTTGCCCGCCACGTCCGTGGCCGATAGCGCGGTCTCCAGCGGGAAGACGCCGGCGAACACGCCGGAGCCCATCATCACCGGGACAAAGCGCGAGCCCTCCTCGTTGGTCCAGATGGCGACTTCCAGCGGCGCCTCGGTGGTGATGCCGTGGTCGTTCAGCGTGCGCATGACTTCCAGCCCCGCCAGCACGCCATAGCAGCCGTCGAACTTGCCGCCGGTGGGTTGCGTGTCGATATGGCTGCCCGTCATGACCGGCGCGAGGCCGTTGTTGCGCCCTGCCCGGCGGCCAAAGATATTGCCGAGCTTGTCCACCGTCACGCTCAGGCCGGCGTCGCGCATCCATCCGGTCACGAGGTCGCGGCCTTGTCCGTCCAGCGCCGTCAGCGCCAGGCGCGCGTTGCCGCCCTTGGGCGTGGCACCGATCGCGGCGAGATCCATCAGCGACTTCCACAGCCGGTCGCCATTGATTGCGAGTGTCGTCATCTCTTATCTCCTTGCGCCGTCGTGGCTTTACTTGGCGTCGGCCTGCCGGGCGAAGGCTTCCGACCGGATCTGCGACAAGGTCATGCCCGGCGCGATGCCATCGGCGTCATAGCGCAGTTCGAGCAAGGCGGGCAGCTGCTGGCTGTTGGCGAATGCCAGCGCGCGTGCAAAGGCGGGGCCGAACTCGGCGTCGCTGGCGACAACCTCGCCGTAGCCGCGATAGGCGCGGATCAGTTCGCTGAATTCCGGATTATCGAAACCAAGCGCCACGGTGCGGCCCGGAAACTCGCGCTCCTGGTGGGCGCGGATGGTGCCCCAGATGCCGTTGTTGAACACCAGCACCACAATGCCCGCCCGGTACTGCATGGCGACGCCCAGTTCCTGCAGGTTCATCTGGAAGCAGCCATCGCCCGCATAGCAGATCACGGTGCGTTGGGGATTCTCCAGCTTGGCGGCGATGGCGGCGGGCAGGCCGTAGCCCATCGACCCCACCGTCGGCGCCAGGCTCGTGCCGACGCCCTTGAAGCGGTAGTAGGCGTGCGGGTACAAGGCGTAGTTGCCGGCGCCGACGGTGATGCAGGTGTCCTCGGGCACGTTGTCGCGAACGTGGCAGGCCGCCACATTGAGGTTGAGCGCGCCGGGCGCTGCCTTGGGCTCCTGTTCGGACAGATAGACCCGATGGGCTTCATGGCCGGCGTTGCGCGCGCCACGGGGGCTAGATGGCGCAAGCGCGCTGACCGCGGCGGCGAACGAAACGACATCGGCGGCGATCGGCAGCGTGGGATGGAACACGCGCCCGAGTTCGTTCGCGTCGGGGTACACATGGACCAGGCGCTGTTTCGGCAGCGGGCTTTCCACAACCGTATAGCCCTCGCTGGTTGCCTCGCCCATGCGCGTGCCCACGGCGATCAGCAGGTCGCTTTCCTGCACGCGCTTGCGCAGGGAGTCGGGCATGGCCCAACCCACATGCCCGGCAAAATTGGGATGATGGTTATCGAAACATTCCAGGCGCCGCCAGGCCACCCCGACCGGCAGCGCGAAGCGCTCAGCAAAGCCTTCCAGCTGCCGGGATGCGGCCGGCGTCCAGCCGGAGCCGCCTACCAGCAGGAACGGGCGCTCGGCCTGCTCCAGCATCTGCGCGAGCGAGGCCATGGCGTCGGGGGTCGGCGCGCTATGCGCACGGCGATAGCGCGGCACATCGGCCACGCTGGCCTTGCCCCACAGCGTGTCCTCGGGCAGGGCCAGCACGACCGGGCCGGGCCGGCCGCTGGTCGCCACCGCGAAGGCGCGCGCAATGAATTCAGGAATGCGCTCGGTGCGGTCGATCTGCGCCACCCATTTGGTCATCTGGCCGAACATGCGGCGGTAGTCGATCTCCTGGAACGCTTCGCGCTCGTAGAAGTCGTTGCCGACCTGGCCGACGAACAGGATCATGGGCGTGGAGTCCTGGTAGGCGGTATGCACGGCGATGCTGGCATTGGTCGCGCCGGGCCCGCGCGTGACGAAGCAGATGCCGGGCTCGCCGGTCAGCTTGCCGTGCGCTTCCGCCATGTAGCCGGCCCCGCTCTCCTGCCGGCAGACGATGGGCTGGATCTTGTCCTGGTGGTCATACAGCGCATCGATGCAAGGCAGGTAGCTCTCGCCCGGCACCAGGAAGACGCGCTTCACGCCCTGGATAATCAGTTGGTCGATCAGGATCTGGCCGCCGTTGCGCTCTGACAGCGCCGGCAAGGCACGGGGCGAGGGATGATTCATGTCGTGGGTTCCGTTGCGCGATTGCCGCGGCACTACCGCGGCAATCCTTCATTTGCTTGAATTCGATGTCGACTGGCTTGCTGCCTGGCGGTCACTGCAGCAGCGCGGCTTCCAGGATGCCCAGGCCCTCGTCCATCACGGCGTCCTGGATGGTCAGGGGGAACAGGAAGCGAATGACATTGCCATGCACGCCGCAGGTGAGCAGCAGCAGGCCTTTCTCCAGGGCGTGGTCCTGCACTTGCCGTGTGAACTCCGGGTTTGGGCTGCCATCCGCCTTGCGGAACTCCACGGCGATCATCGCGCCAAGTCCCCGGACTTCGCCGATCGCCGTCACGCGCGACTTCAGGCCTTCGAGCTTGTCCTGTAGCCGGCGGCCCAGCGCCGCGCCTCGCTCGATCAGCTTCTCGCTCTCCAGCACGTCCAGTACCGCCAGCGCCGACGCCACCGCCAGCGGATTGCCGGCATAGGTGCCACCCAGGCCGCCGGGGGCTGGTGCATCCATGATCTCGGCCCGCCCGCACACGGCCGACAGCGGCATGCCGCCCGCCAGGCTCTTGGCCATGGTGGTCAGGTCCGGCGCCGCGTCATAGTGCTCCATGGCGAAGAGCTTGCCGGTGCGGCCGAATCCGGTCTGCACTTCGTCGGCGATCAGCAGGATGCCGTGCTCGTCGCAGATGCCGCGCAGCGCGCGCACGAATTCCGCGGGCGCTACGTTGAAGCCGCCCTCCCCCTGGACCGGTTCGAAGATGATGGCGGCAACGCGCCTCGGATCGATATCCGTCTTGAACAGCTGCTGCAGCGCGTTGATCGACTCCTGCACGCTCACGCCATGCAGGGCATTCGGATATGGGGCGTGGAACACATCGGCCGGGAACGGGCCGAATCCCACCTTGTACGGCACGACCTTGCCGGTCAGGGCCATGCCCATCATGGTGCGCCCGTGGAAGCCGCCCGCGAAGGCGATCACGCCGGGGCGCCCGGTGGCGGCACGCGCGATCTTGATGGCGTTCTCCACCGCTTCGGCGCCGGTGGTAAAGAAGGCGGTCTTCTTGGCGAAGGCGCCGGGCGCGCGGGCATTGATCTTCTCGGCCAGCTCGATGTAGCTGGCGTAAGGCACGATCTGGTAGGCCGTGTGGGTGAAGCGCTCCATCTGCGCCTGCATGGCTTGCATCAGGCGCGGGTGACGGTGACCGGTATTGAGCACGGCAATGCCGGCCGCGAAGTCGATATAACGATGGCCTTCGACATCCCACAACTCCGCGTTCTCGGCGCGCTCGGCGTAGAAATTGCACATCACGCCGACGCCACGGGGCGTGGCGGCATCCTTGCGGCGTACCAGGTCTGCGTTCTTCATTGCGTCCTCCTTTGGATTTACTTGTGCGGCGGGGTCCTGACCCCTTTCCGCCGTGTCTCGTGCGCTCCCCGGATCGCTTTCTTACATGGCGATCATTGGGCATCAACTGGTGGCCGGACCAATTCTATGATTCATGCCAGAAAAATGCCAAGCAATTTCGATTATTTGACTGGTGGTCCGGCCACTAGTAGCGAATAGCTTACGTTTTTCACAAGACATTTCGCGGATAAGCGTCGTATAAGATACTTATCATCAGGAGACTGGAGCCTGACGGCAGCCCGAACGGCGCCGGCGGACCGAGACCCCGCTTTTCGCCAGGCCGATATGCAAGCGCCTCATACGCTACTATATTGGCCGGACCACTGCCCACGGTTATCCGCAGACAGAGCGAAACCCGCCTACACCCTTGAATTGAGAGCCTGTTTTGCGGTATTGATCTGACCACCAGTCAATTTGCAATTTGCAGCGGCGCCTACCCATGTCATCTCTTCAAGCAGTTACAGCGCAGCGCCTCTACCGCCTGATCGCGGACCAGATCGCTAAGAAAATCAGCGCCGGGGAATTCGCGCCGGGCGAGCGCCTGCCGGCCGAGCGCGAACTTGCCGAGCAGCTCAACGTGGCGCGCTCGACGTTGCGCGAGGCGTTGATTGCCCTTGAGATCGGCGGCTACATCGAGGTGCGCGTCGGCAGCGGCGTCTTCGTGCTGGAGCCCAAGGAGAACGGGATTGCCGCAGCCAATGGCGCCGAGCCCGGCATCGGAACCGCTATCGAAACCGATCTTGAAGCCGATATCGACCGCCGCCTTGGCGCGGCCCTGGAAGCCAGCCCGTTCGAACTGCTCGAGACGCGCACGCTGTTCGAGCCGGAATGCGCTGCCCTGGCGGCCCAGCACGGGACGCCGGAGCAGATCGCCGCCATCGAAGAGGCCCACCGGGGCATGAATCCCGACCAGTCGCCGGAAGCCGGAGATTTCGCCCATGACCGGGCCTTCCATGAGGCCATTGCCGCGGCCTGTGGAAATGCGGCGCTTGCGTCGGTGGTCGCCCATGTCTGGGACTTGTGCGAGGCCAGCCCCGTGTACAAGCGCCTTGACAAGCACTTTGTGGGCGCGTCGGCCTGGCGCGCTGCGGTAGGCGAGCACGATCGCATCGTGACAGCCATCGTGGCCCGGGACCCGATCCGGGCGCGCCACGCCATGTCCTTCCACTTGCTGGCAATTGTCTCCCGCCTGTCAGAGGAAATCGCCGAGTAGATCACCCGGCGGGCCGGGTCCCGGCTCCCGCCTCCCCGCCCACATCGCCGGCTGCCATCGCGCATCCGCACACAACTGGTGCAAACCGGTTCCCGCCCCCGCTTCGTCAGCGGCAGTGGCACGCACCATTCCCACGCATCGACCCGGACATGACGTGCCGCATTCGCATCTTTCCGCTGGCACGCGGCTTGCGTGAATGAGAAAGAACGTAGCCTTTTGCCATAATTGGCCTGACCACCAGAACACCAGACCTAGAACAACTACCTATTACACTGCCATTCGGGCTCGCCTACGATATATTGGCCTGACCACCAGAACACAGATGCACTACGCCTCGCCATCCAGGAACGCCTCATGAACACTGACCACGCCTCCACTACCCAGCCGGAAACCGGTCATCCTCCTCGCAACATGAAGAAGATCGCCGCCGCCAGCGTCATCGGCACAACAGTCGAATGGTATGACCTGTTCATCTTCGCCACGGCTTCGGCCCTGGTCTTCAACAAGGTCTTCTTCCCCGCCTTCGATCCCCTGACCGGGACCTTGCTCGCCTTCGGCACCTTTGCATCGGCCTATGTCGCCCGCATGGTCGGCGCCGCGCTGTTCGGGCATTTCGGCGACAAGGTCGGCCGCAAGTCCATGCTGCTGGTATCGCTCATCATGATGGGCTCGGCCACGTTCGCCATCGGCCTGCTGCCCGACTACCGCTCGATCGGCATCTGGGCGCCCATCCTGCTGCTGACGCTGCGCGTCATCCAGGGGCTTGCGCTAGGCGGCGAATGGGGCGGCGCTGTACTGATGGCGGTGGAACATGCACCGGCCAACCGGCGCGGCCTCTACGGCTCGTGGGTGCAGATCGGCGTTCCCGCGGGCACGCTCATCGCCAACCTGGCATTCCTGCTCAGCAATGCGGTGATGTCCAATGAGGCGCTGCTGTCCTGGGGCTGGCGCATTCCGTTCCTGGCCAGCGTATTGCTGGTCGGCGTGGGCATGTATATTCGCCTGAACACGTCGGAAACGCCGTCGTTCAGCAAGGTCAAGGCCAGTGCCGCGCAGGTCAAGATTCCCCTGGCGGAAGTGCTGACCAAATCCTGGAAGCAGGTCCTGCTGGGCGGCATCGCGACGATGTCGACCGGCACTGCCTTCAACCTGATCGTGGCGTTCGGCCTGACCTACGGCACCCAGACGCTGGGCTTCTCGCGCAACCAGATGCTGTCGATCGCGCTGATCGCCTGCGCGCTGTGCGTGGTGCTGCTGCCGCTGTTCGGGCTGCTGTCCGACAAGATCGGCCGCAAGCCGGTGATCATCGGCGGGATCCTTGCCGAGGCGCTGCTCGCCTTCCCGCTGTTCTGGCTGCTCGACACCAAGGTGTTTGCCTTTGCCCTGCTCGGCTACCTGCTGATGATGAGCGCCTTCGCGGCAAACTACGGTCCCATCGCCACCTTCCTGGCCGAGCTGTTCGGCACCAAGGTGCGCTACTCGGGCCTGTCGATCAGCTACATGCTGTCCGGGCTGCTGGGCAGCGCGGCCACGCCGATCATCACGACCGCGCTGCTGTCCGCCACGGGCCGCGGTTCGTCGGTGGCCTGGTACATGATCGGGTCCGCGCTGATTTCCGCCGTTGCGCTGTTGCTGCTGGCAGAAACCCTGCGCAAGGATGCGCCGGCGGCAAGCGCCGCGGGCAACGCCACGGCTTCGCTGTCCTGAGCCGCGGATACCGCGCCACTGCCAGATCGTCGTCCCGGGTTGCGGCCTTGATGCCTGCTGCCGGCCCGGGACGACGTCGTCATACCTGATACCGATCATGCAAACGAACATCGACCCCACCCTGCTGAGCCAGCTGGAACGCGTGAGTTTCCCCACGCTCGGGCACTTTCTCGAGGACGGCTTCGCCAGCCACGGCATTCGCGCGCTCGTCCCCAACGTCAAGGTGGCCGGCCGCGCCGTCACGCTGCGGCTGGCCACGCCCAACGCCATTGCGGTGAACCGCGCGCTGGCCTGCCTCACCGCCGGCGATGTGCTGGTCATCGATGCCTGCGGTGACCACGCCCACGCGCCTGTCGGCGCCGTCACCGGCACCGCTGCCTTGTGCGCGGGCGCAAAAGGGATCATCGTCGACGGCGTGGTCACGGACATCCTGGAACTGCGCGCCATGGGGATACCGGTGTTTGCACGCGGCACCAGCGTCCTCACCACCAAACGGATCGACGAAGGCGGCAGCGCCGTCAACGAGCCGGTGATCTGCGGCGGCGTCACCGTCAATCCGGGGGACATCGTGCTGGCCGACGACAACGGCGTGCTGTTCCTGTCGGCGGATGCCGCGGCTGGCGTCATTGCCCGGGCGCTGGCTTCCGACGAGGCCGAGCCGGCCATCCTCGCCCGCCTGCAAGCGGGCGAGCCGGTTGCCTCGGTGCTGTTCCAGGGCGCCGGACGCCAGCCGGATCGATTGCCTTGCCTCACTGGCCCCCTATGAGAGATATGCGATGAACACGCAGCCCCGACACGCCTCAAGACGCCCGCCAGCGCTCCGGCGCAGCTGGATGTTCGCGCCAGGACTGGACACCGTCCGCCAGCAGGCGGCGCTTGAAAGCGGCCCGGATGTCATCGTCGCCGACCTGGAAGAGTTCACCAGTCCCGCAGACCGCCCCGCCGCGCGCGCGCGGATTGTCACGCTGATGGCTGAATGCCGGGCGCGCGGCATTGTCGGCGCCGTGCGCATCAACAAGCTGGATGGCGACGGACTGGACGATCTTCGCGGCGTCATGCCGGGCGCGCCCGCGGCCATCTTCCTGCCGCACACCGAAACGGCCGCGCAAATCCAGGCGCTCGACCAGCAAATCACCGCGCTGGAGCGCGAGTTCGGCCTGGCGCCCCGGCAAACCGAAATCGTGCCGACGCTGGAGTCCGCGCGCGGCATCGTCGCCACCGCCGCCATCCTGTCGGCCAGTACGCGCGTCAGTGCCTGCCTGCTGGCGGCCGAAGACCTGAGCGCGGATCTGGACGCGGTGCGCGGGCCGGATGGCATCGAGCTGCACCCTGTGCGCGCGCGCTTCCTGGTCGAATGCATCGCGGCGGGCTGCGTGCCGGTCGACTGCCCGTTCAATTACCAGGACGCAACGGCGCTGGCGGCCGACCTGGCCTGGGCACGCCGGATCGGACTGAAAGCGAAATGCACGGTGTATCCGCATCAGGTCGCCGCCATCCACGCGGCCTTCACGCCCTCCGCGCAGCAGGTCGCGCAAGCGCAGGACATGATCGGCAGATACGAGGCGGCCCGTGACGGCAAACCCGCCGGAGGCACGCGGGTGGATCCGCCGGACTACAACACCGCGCGCAGGCTGCTGGCGCGCGATGCCAGGTTCCGGGAATGGGCGCAGGCCAGCGGCGATACGGCCCTCAGCTAGAACCGGACGGCCGGGCAACCGGGGACGAACGCCTCCCAGCGATCCGGCCTCGTCTTCATGAATGCTCCGCCGCGTCGGGCTTTGCCTTGCGCAAACGCCGCGCACGGGCATGCAGCCGGCGCAATATCACGTCGAAGGACTCCAGCTGCCGGTTGATTTCCGCCTGGCCCTGCTCCACCAGATAGGCACGGAAGGCCACCGCCACGCGCGGCAGGCGCACGCCCGGCAAGTTCAGCACGTACCAGTCGCGCTCGATGGGATTGCCCTGCAGCGGCAGCAGCCCGATCAGCCCGGCCTGGAACTCCAGGGTGCAGGCGTGCAGCGAGAGAAACGCCACGCCCAGCCCGGCGGACACCATCCGCTTGATCGCCGCGTTGCTGGACAGCTCGGAACCCAGCGGCAGCCGCAGGCCAGCCTCCCTGAACAGCCGCTCCACGGTATTGCGCGTGCCCGAGCCGCGCTCGCGCACCAGCAGGTTCGCCTCCACCAGGTCTTGCAGCGTCAGATGGCGGCGCGTCATCAATGGATGGTCCGGCGCCGCGATAAACGCCATGGGGTGCTTGGCGAACGACGTCGCCTGGGTGCGCATATCCGTGGGTGGCCGGCCAATGATGGCCAGATCGATCTCATGCATGGCCAGCATCCGGACAATCTCCTCGCGGTTGCCCACGTGAAGCTTGATCTTGACCTCCGGCCGGTCCGCCGTGAATGCCACCAGCATCGACGGCAGCAAATACTCCGCCGTCGTGATGGCACCGACCCGGAGCGTTCCCGCCAGGTTGCCCTTGAGCGCCGCGACTTCTTCGGTGGCATCGCGCCAGAGCCGCAGGATCTGCCCGGCGTAGCCCGCCATCACCTCGCCCGCCGGCGTGAGCTGCGTGCCCCTGCCCGCGCGCTGCACCAGTGGCGCCCCGATCGCTTCCTCCAGCAGCTTCAGTTGCAGCGACACCGTTGGCTGGGTGATATGCAGCTCCTCCGCCGCGCGGGAAACACCGCCCAGGCGGGCGATCGCATCGATGGCGTTCAGCTGGCGGAAGGTGGTGGTGCGATTCATAGTAGAAAACCTATCAGTCGGTTTTATAAACCAATTTTTCAATATGAAGGGCCTACCTTATAGTGCCTGGATCGGAAACGCAATCACCTCCGCGTGTCGCAACGCGGTGCTAATGGAGACGGAGAATGTCGCTTGAATTGCTGGTGCTTACCCTGGACGATGTGCTTATCCGGACTGACGAACTGCGCCGGGCCGGCATCGATCTGGCACCGCGGGAACGCGGCACTCTCCGCGCGCACGAAGACGCTTTCGTCACGGCTTGCGGCCAGCAGGCGATCCCCGTCCGCCCCCAGGCCCTGGCACTCATGCGCAGCGCCGAGTCAGGCGGTGCGCGCCTGGCGCTGGCCGCCCCGGTCTCGTCGCGCATGCTGTGCGCATTGCTCGATGGCGCCATCGGGCCGGACTGGACCGATCGCTTTGCCGTGGTCGCCACGGCGGACGCGCTATCCGCCCGCGAGACCGAGGCCGATCTCTACCGCCTGGTGCTGCGCACCGCCGAGGCGCCGGCGCACCGGGCCTTGCTGGTTGGCGCCACGCAAGGCAGCCTGCGCGCCGCAAGCGGCATCGGCATGCATACAGCCGCTGTACTGCCGCAGGGCAGCGATACGCCGCGCCATGCGGATGTATCGGTAACGCTTTCGGGCACAGCGCAGGCGGCCTGGCCGGACTTCCACGTACTGGAGTCGATCGTGGCCGGCCAGCATCGTGGCCACAGCGCAAGCCGCGCCATGGCCGAGCCTGTGACGAACTGATGCGCCCACCGTGGCGCCACCCACGCATCAGACACACATCGCGGAGGTTCCCATGAGAAGAATCGTTATCGTCGGCGGCGGCGCCGCGGGCCTGCAGGTGGCCACTCGCCTGGGCCGGCGCCTTGGCAGGCGCGGTCTCGCCGAGATCATCCTGATCGATCGCAGCCCCACGCATCTGTGGAAGCCTCTGCTCCATGAAGTGGCCGCGGGCCGGATCGAGCCCGTCGTTCACCATACTTCGTTCGCCTTGCAGGCCGAGCGCCATCATTTTCGCTTTGTGCAAGGCGAGCTGCTCGCGGCGGATCGCATCAACCGGACCGTCTCCGTGGCGATTGCCGGCACATGCCACGGCGAAGGCGACCAGGTCCGGTCCATTGCTTACGACAAGCTGGTTCTTGCCGTCGGCGGTGTCACCCAGTACTTTGGCGTGCCCGGTGCGCGCGAGCACGCCTTGACGCTGGACAGCGTCGCCAGCGCGGAACAGGTGCGGGACCGCGTGTTCACCGCCCTGCGCCGCAGGACTGCCCAGGCCGATGTCGAGCGGCAGGCATCGCCGGCAAAGGTCCGCGTGGCCATCGTCGGCGCAGGTGCGACCGGCGTGCAGCTCGCCGCGCAGTTGCGCCGGACCTCTAGCGTGCTGAATCGCTATGGCATACACCGGCTGGACCCGGTGACCGGCGTGGATATTTGCGTCATTGAAGCGTCCGCCGCGGTCGTCCCTGGCATGGGCGCCCGGCTCGCGGCGCGCGTCGGCGAGCAGCTTGCGCGCCTGCATATCGGCGTCCAATGCAGCGCACGGGTGACGTCCGTCAGCGAAAACGGCCTGACCATTGCCGGCCAGGCGCCGATGCAGGCGGATGTGGTGGTGTGGGCGGCCGGCATCACGGCGCCTGCCCTGCTGGGCACCTTCCAGCTTCCGGTGAATGCCAAAGGGCAGATTCGCGTGTTGCCGACACTGCAAAGCATCGATGACGAGCATATCTACGCCATCGGCGACTGCGCCAGCTGCCGGCCGCAGGACCTCGATGCGGAACTCCCGACCCGCGCGCAGGTTGCTTACCAGCAAGCGCTATATCTCTCGGAGGCCTTGCCACGGCGCCTGGCAGGCAAGCAGCCGCCGGGGTTCAGGTATCGCGACTATGGTTCCCTGGTCTCCCTGGCGGGCAGCAGTGCCATCGCCAACCTGAGCGCTACGCCAGGCAAGGACAACGGCTGGCATATCGAGGGCAGGCTCGCCGCCCTGCTCCACCATGCCGTCTATCGCCGGCACGTGCTCGACATCCACGGTTGGGGACGGGCGCTGGGGATGACGCTGGCGCAGGGTCTGGAGCGGCTGCTGGCGGCGGGGACGCGCTTGCATTGAGCGCACCCGGCGATCCCGCGCCGCCCCGTGCCCTGGGCAGGCCGTCGCGCTTGGTATTCAGACGGCCGCTCCAGTACCGCGGGCGTGACGCGTGACACGCAGGCCAGCTTGCGTTGCGCATCGTAGAAGCGGACGCTCCATACATGAGATCTCCGGCCGAGAGCCTCGGGCATCGCCACAGCCTCCACAAAGCCGGCGCTGACCGGCCTGACGTGGTTCGCATTGATCTCCTGCCCCACGCAGTGAAAGCGGTTGCGGTCCACCGCAAAGCTCCCGGCCCATGACGCCAGCGTTTCCGCGAGCACCACGGACGCGCCGCCATGCAGAACTCCTGCCGGCTGGAAGGTCCGGTGATCCACCGGCATGCGCGCCTTCACGTAGTCGGGCCCCAGTTCGGTCTGTTCGATTCCCAGCGCGGCATTCAATGTGCCGTGCGCCTTCTCATTTGCGTAGGTGGTCCAGTCGGGTACGGTCCAGATAGTCATTGGCAAACTCGTGTTGTCGGCATTTGCGTCGTCAGGCCACCTCCATCGCCATGTCCCCGTCTCGATCACATACCCATAGTCCGCCACCTGCAGCGCCGCGCGTGCGTTCTGCTCGATCAGCAGTGTCGCCACACCGGTCTTGCGCAGGTCGTTGATGATGTGGAAGATTTCCTTCACGA
>NZ_JBFTNE010000114.1:0-23298 GCF_056397325.1 Cupriavidus sp. 05N39 | reverse complement strand
GGCAACACAGGAAGGGGACTGGCGCCGGGTGAAAGCCCTGCAACGGTCTTTGACCCGCTCGTGGTCCGCCAAGGCATCGGCGGTACGACGAGTGACGGAGAACCAAGGTGCGCGGACAGTAGGTGTTGACCGCGAACAGTGGAACTCGCCTGAAGTCCGATGGGAAGCCATCGGGCGGTTGAAGCGCCGGGGGTATCGGCCCATGCCATTACGGCGGGTCTTTATTCCCAAAGCCAACGGGAAGGAGCGCCCTCTGGGCATTCCGACCATGTTGGATCGAGCCATGCAGGCGTTATACCTGCTGGCGCTGGAACCGGTGTCCGAAGGGACGAGCGATCCGAACTCRTATGGGTTCCGGATCAATCGCTCTACCGCGGAYGCCATGTCTCAGCTATTTGTCTCGYTATCCMAGAAGGCTTCGGCYCAATGGGTGTTAGAGGCGGATATCAARGGTTGCTTTGACCATATCAGCCACGACTGGCTRGAGCGCAATGTCCSKATGGACAAAGTGRTCCTGCGGAAATGGCTGAAAGCTGGCGTGGTATTTCAGGGTCAGCTTCAGGCGACCGARGCCGGAACACCACAGGGGGGCATCATTTCCCCGACTCTGGCAAACGTGGCRYTGAACGGGTTGGAACGRCAACTGGTGGAGTTCCTCAGGACAAAGCTAGGTGCAAAAAACTCGCAAAAGCTGAAGGTGAACGTTGTGCGCTATGCGGACGACTTCGTGATCACCGGCAATACGCCGGAGGTGTTGGAGCACGAGGTGAAGCCGTGGGTAGAGCAGTTCCTAGCGGTACGGGGGCTGACGCTATCGACGGAGAAAACGCGGATCGTCCACATTGCCGAAGGCTTCGACTTCCTTGGGTGGAATTTCCGGAAGTACTCGGGAACACTGCTCATCAAGCCAAGCAGAAAGAACGTGCAGACGTTCTACCGCAAGGTGAAGGGGGTCATCAATGCCAACAAGGCGGCGAAGCAGGCGGATCTAATCGCCCTGCTGAATCCGATGCTAAGGGGCTGGGCGCAGTATCACAGCCCAGTGGTTGCGAAGGCGACGTTCACACGTATGGAGCATGCGGTATTTAAGGCTCTATGGCGATGGGCGACACGGCGACACCGAGGAAAGAACGCTGATTGGGTGCGGAAGAAGTACTTCGCCTCGGTCGGGGAACGGAACTGGGTGTTTGGGACCACAGTAACAAACGAGGACGGCAGTAGCTACTGGACGGAGTTGTACCCGCTTGCGGGGACGCCCATCCGGCGGCACAAGAAGATTCGAGGGGATTACAATCCCTTCGATCCAACGCAGGAACGCTACGGCGAGACGTTGCGGCAGGAGCGCATGCAAGCAAGCATGACGCACCAAAAGCAATGGATCAAACTGTATGTGTCCCAGCGAGGCTTGTGCGCGGTGTGTCAGTGCAAGATAACCAAGGAAACAGGATGGGAAGACCATCACATCGAATCCCGCATGCTTGGGGGTTCCGATGCTCTAGGGAATCGAGTGCTGCTGCATCCGAACTGCCATATCCAAGTTCACCACCACGGCCAAACTGTTGTGAAACCGGTGTTTAATTAACATTTTGTAGAGGCTTGAGCCGTATGCGGGGAAACTCGCACGTACGGTTCTTAGGGGGGGACAGATCAGCAATGATCTCGTCCCTACCCTACCGAACTTCCTTGCCTGGCAGCGTATCCCCGTGACCGTTCCTGCGTCCGCTCCTTATTTTTCCCGTGTCGTTATAGTCGGGGTCGGCCTGATCGGCGGCTCGCTGGCGCTCGCGCTCAAGCGTGCGGGGGCGGTCGGCACGGTGGTCGGCGTAGGCCGCTCGCAGGCCTCGCTGGAGCGCGCCCTCAAGCTCGGCGTGATCGACGAAGCCGCGACGCTGGAGGAGGCTGCCAAGGGCGCCAACGTCATCGTGCTCTGCGCTCCGGTGGCGCAGACCTTTGCGCTGCTCCATGCACTTGAGCCGCATCTCGAGCCGGCCACCATCGTCACCGACGCCGGCAGCACCAAGTCCGACGTCATCATGGCGGCCAAGACCGCGCTGGGCGACAAGGCGGCGCAGTTCGTGCCCGCCCATCCCATCGCGGGCCGCGAGCTGAACGGCGTGGAAGCCGCGCTGGCCGATCTCTATGCCGGCAAGAAGGTCGTATTGTGCCCGCTGCAGGAAAACGTCCGCATCGACGTGGCTGCCGTGCGCGCCATGTGGGAGACCGCCGGTGCCGATTGCTTTGTGATGTCCGCCGTGCAGCACGATGCCGTGTTTGCCGCGGTCAGCCACCTGCCACACCTGCTGTCCTACGCGCTGGTGGCCCAGGTGGCCAATGCCGAGGACGCGGCGCTGAAGCTCGACTTCGCCGGCGGCGGCTTTCGCGATTTCACCCGTATCGCGGCGTCCTCGCCGGAGATGTGGCGTGATATCTGCGTTGGCAACCGGGAGGCGATGCTGAGCGAGCTGACCACTTACCAGGCGATGCTGGCGCATTTGAAGACGCTGATAGAAAACAGCAACGGCGAGGGGCTGGAGCRCATCTTCCAGCGCGCCAGCCAGGCGCGCCAGCAATGGGGCGCGCAGCGTGCACCCGCTGTCAACGTCGAGCCCTGAACGCTCGCGTCGCGAAGTCATCAGGTCACCAACGGTGCGGCCCGCCCTTCATAAAGAGCGGCCGGCCAACTAGCATGCAAATCATGGAACATCTCACGCTTGGTCCTTTCACTCGCGCCTCGGGCACTGTTCGCCTGCCGGGCTCCAAGAGCATCTCCAACCGTGTGCTGCTACTGGCGGCGCTCGCGGACGGCGAGACCCGCGTCTGCGATTTGCTCGACTCCGATGATACGCGTGTGATGTTGCAGGCGCTGCGTACGCTGGGTGTGGCGTGGCGCCAGGAGGATGGCGCTTGCGTGGTGCGCGGCGTGGGCGGCAACTTCCCGAACAAGGCGGCCGAACTGTTCATGGGCAATGCGGGCACCGCAATTCGCCCGCTGACCGCGRCACTGGCGCTGCAGGGTGGGAGCTACAAGCTGTCGGGCGTGCCCCGTATGCATGAGCGCCCGATCGGCGATCTTGTCGATGGCCTGCGGCAGATTGGCGCTCACGTCGACTACCTTGGTACCGAGGGTTATCCGCCCCTGCAGATATCGCCCGCGCAGATCCGCATCGATGCACCGATCCGCGTGCGCGGCGACGTTTCCAGCCAGTTTCTGACGGCGCTGCTGATGACCCTGCCGCTGGCCGATGCGCCGGGCGACACCATCGAGATCGAGGTCGTCGGGGAGTTGATCTCCAAGCCCTACGTGGAGATCACGCTGAACCTGCTGGCGCGCTTCGGCATCGAAGTCAAGGAAACCGACCGCATCAGCGCCATGGCCAAGGAATTGCGCAAGTTAGGTGTCGAGGTGGAGGAGGGGGCGGATTACCTGAAGGTGACGCCACCGGCCCAAACCGCGTGGAAGACGCCGGCCGCTGGCATCGACACCTATGACGATCACCGCATGGCCATGTGCTTTTCGCTGGCTGCCTTCGGCCCGTTGCCGGTGCGCATCAACGATCCTGGCTGCGTGGCCAAGACGTTCCCGGACTACTTCGACGCGTTTGCGGCGGTGGTGCGCTGATCACACTGCCAGCATCGGGCGGGACTCCTCGCCGGGAATGGTGGGCACGCCTTCGTCGCGGCGTTCGCGCCTGTCCCAGTAGCGGTCGAAGAAGTAATGCGCCACAGTATTGACTGCCGGTTCGATGAAGGTCACGGCGCCGCTGACGGCCAGGTTGCCGGTCAGCGCGTAAGTGACGCCAAAGGCAATGCCAACGTGCATGATGCCGAACGACAGGGTCTTAGCCATGGTAGATTGCCTCGCGGAGTTGTCTTGACTGCCCGGAGCGCCTGCCATTTGCAGGGCCGCCCGCCATGGATTGCATGGTAATGATTCTCAATTGATTTAAGAAATCAATATTCTTTTCTGTTTCAATAAATAATGACTATCGTCGACGTCATCACAATCGACGGGCCCACTGCCTCCGGTAAGGGCACCGTAGCGCACAAGGTGGCGGACGCACTCAGCTACCATCTGCTGGATAGCGGTGCGCTGTACCGCCTGGTCGCGCTTGCCAGCGAGCGTGTGGGCATTGACGCACAGGATGTGGAGGGGCTTGCAAAGCTGGCAGGCCGCCTTGATGTCAAGTTCGGCCCCGATCGGGTCTGGCTGAGCGGCGAAGAGGTCAGCCTGGCCATCCGCGCGGAAGCCACCGGCAACCGGGCGTCGGCCATTGCCGTCCACCAGTCGGTTCGCGACGCCCTGACGGCGCTGCAGCGCGGTTTTCGCAAGCTGCCGGGCCTGGTTGCCGACGGCCGCGACATGGGCACGGTGATTTTCCCCGATGCCCGCCTGAAGGTATTCCTGACCGCAAGTGTCGAAGCGCGCGCTCGCAGGCGCTATAAACAATTGATTGATAAGGGAATTTCTGCTAATATCGAAGACCTTTTGCGAGACCTTGAGTCGCGCGACCAGCGGGATCGTACCCGCACGGCCGCGCCGCTGCGTCCCGCACAGGATGCGCACTTGCTCGATACCTCCGACATGACGGTGGATCAGGCGGTGGCGCAGGTGCTGCAGTGGTACGCCGCGCCGGGTTCCTGACCCGCGCATCGTGCCCGCCGCACCGAAGTGCCGGTAGTGCCTGCATGCGCAGACCTGCCGGTGTTGTTCAACCTGACCCCGCTGCCCGGTGCAGACTGAGCGCGATCCTCGCGCCGGCCCGAGTACTGCGGATTGATACTCAAGTTTATGTCCGACCTGCAAACTAACGAATCCTTTGCCGCACTGTTCGAGGAATCCGTCGCCCGCTCCAATATGAAGGCTGGCGAAGTGATTTCCGCTGAAGTCGTGCGCATCGACCACAATTTCGTGGTCGTCAACGCCGGCCTCAAATCGGAAGCCTTTGTGCCGGTGGAGGAGTTCCTGAACGACCAGGGCGAACTCGAAGTGCAGGCCGGCGACTACGTCTCCGTGGCCATCGACGCGCTCGAGAACGGCTATGGCGACACCATCCTGTCCCGCGACAAGGCCAAGCGCCTGGCATCGTGGCTGAACCTCGAGAAGGCGCTGGAAGACGGCGAAATCATCTCGGGCACGGTCACGGGCAAGGTCAAGGGCGGCCTGACCGTCATGGTCAACGGCATCCGTGCGTTCCTGCCGGGCTCGCTGGTCGACGTGCGTCCGATCAAGGACACCACGCCGTACGAAGGCAAGACCCTGGAATTCAAGGTCATCAAGCTGGACCGCAAGCGCAACAACGTGGTGCTGTCGCGCCGCGCCGTTGTGGAAGCGACCCTGGGCGAAGAGCGCCAGAAGCTGATGGAAACCCTGAAGGAAGGCGCCATCGTCAACGGTATCGTCAAGAACATCACGGACTACGGCGCATTCGTGGACCTGGGTGGCATCGATGGCCTGCTGCACATCACCGACCTGGCATGGCGTCGTGTGCGTCACCCGAGCGAAGTGCTGTCGGTTGGCCAGGAAATCACCGCCAAGATCCTCAAGTTCGACCAAGAGAAGAACCGCGTCTCGCTGGG
This sequence comes from Cupriavidus sp. 05N39, assembly GCF_056397325.1. Classification (NCBI taxonomy): domain Bacteria; kingdom Pseudomonadati; phylum Pseudomonadota; class Betaproteobacteria; order Burkholderiales; family Burkholderiaceae; genus Cupriavidus; species Cupriavidus sp. 05N39. Next base: position 17,721 of record NZ_JBFTNE010000114.1, on the reverse strand, counting down.
CGTGAAGCAACTGGGCGAAGATCCGTGGGTCGGCATCTCGCGTCGTTACCCGCAAAGCACCCGCCTGTTCGGCAAGGTGACCAACCTGACCGATTACGGCGCATTCGTTGAAATCGAAGCCGGCATCGAAGGCCTGGTCCACGTTTCCGAAATGGACTGGACCAACAAGAACGTGGCTCCGTCGAAGGTTGTCCAGCTGGGCGACGAAGTCGAAGTCATGGTTCTGGATATCGACGAAGACAAGCGTCGTATCAGCCTGGGCATGAAGCAATGCAAGGCCAATCCGTGGGACGATTTCAGCCGTAACCACAAGAAGGGCGACAAGCTGGGCGGCCAGATCAAGTCGATCACCGACTTCGGCGTGTTCATCGGCCTGCCCGGTGGCATCGACGGCCTGGTGCACCTGTCCGACCTGTCCTGGCAAGAAACCGGCGAAGAAGCCGTGCGCAAGTACAAGAAGGGCGACGAAGTGGAAGCCGTGGTTCTGGGCATCGACGTCGACAAGGAACGCATCTCGCTGGGTATCAAGCAGCTGTCGGGCGATCCGTTCAACAACTTCATCTCGGCCAACGACAAGGGTTCCCTGGTCAATGGCACGATCAAGTCGGTTGATGCCAAGGGTGCCGTTGTGCAACTGGCTGACGACGTCGAAGGCTACCTGCGTGCATCCGAAATCTCGGCTGACCGCGTGGAAGATGCCCGCAACGTGCTGAAGGAAGGCGAGCAGATCACCGCCCTGGTGGTGAATGTGGACCGCAAGTCGCGCAACATCAACCTGTCGATCAAGGCCAAGGACAACGTCGAGCAGCAAGAAGCGATGCAAAAGTTCGCCGCTGACACCGGCACGGCTGGCACGACCAACCTGGGCGCGCTGCTGAAGGCCAAGCTCGGCCAGGACAACCAGTAAGCATCGGTTCTTACGCCTGCTAGCGGATGCCCATGACCAAGTCCGAGCTTGTCGAAAAACTGGCTGCCCGGTTCCCGCAGTTGCTGCTGCGGGATGCGGACATCTCGGTGAAGACGATCCTCGATGCGATGTCCGAAGCGCTGGCCGATGGCCACCGCATCGAGATTCGTGGATTCGGCAGTTTTGGCCTGAACCGGCGTCCGCCGCGCGTAGGGCGCAATCCCAAGTCCGGCGAAAGAGTGCTGGTGCCCGAGAAACGGGTGCCGCACTTCAAGGCGGGCAAGGAGTTGCGTGAACGAGTTGATCGCAGCCCGGCGCTGCCGCAGGCCGTTGGCGGCGGCGGTACGGGGGCCAGCACCATCGGCAGTCACGGTGGCAATGGCAGTGGCGGTGCCAACGGCAATGGCCATGGTGCCGCGGCTGGCGCGTCTCATCCGAGCGCGCCTGCCCAGGCGAAGCCGGCCGTTGTTGCCGGTAGCGCCTTGCATGACGATGGCGGGCTGAAACTGGCCCGTTCCTGAATCGCTGTGTTTGACTCGTGATGTGACTGGATAGTCGAAAAAGCGCCCCTGTTCGGGGCGCTTTTTCATTATTGCAGCATGCTTGCGGCATACAAGCCGTTACCGTTAGTACGAGGCGATTCCGCTACAATGCCGGGAATCCACCGAGGGGCGTCGCCCGCCGGCGTTCGCATCACCGGAGTCCGAACCATCCCATCTTCCGCATGAAGCCCGCATGAAACTTGTCGCCTGGATCATCCGTATCGTCCTGTTCGCGCTGCTGTTCGTGCTGGCGCTGCGCAATACCGCCGATGCTTCCCTGCAACTCTTCTTCGATGCCGTCTGGCGAGCGCCGCTGATCCTGATCCTGCTGGCCGCTTTCGGGCTGGGTATTGTCGCTGCGCTGGCGGCGGTAGCGCCCGCGCTGATGCGCCAGCGCATGGAAGCGAACCGGCTGCGGCGCGCGCTCGGCGAGGCGCGCAGCCAGGCCGCGGAAGGTGCCCGCGAACCACAGGCGGGCTCCGGCATCCCTTACAACGTAGTTGGCCCGAAAGTTTGACCAATGATTTTTGAAACCTGGTGGCTGCTCGCGCTGCCGCTCATTTTCGGCCTCGGCTGGATGGCTGCGCGCTTTGATGCGCGGCAGCTCATGAGCGAACAGGGCGCGCTGCCGCGCTCCTATTTCAAGGGCCTGAACTTCCTGCTCAATGAGCAGCCCGATCAAGCCATCGACGCGTTTATCGAGGTGGCGCGGCTGGACCCCGAGACCACCGAACTGCACTTCGCGCTCGGCGCACTGTTCCGCCGGCGCGGCGAAACCGAACGCGCCATTCGCGTGCACCAGAACCTCGCCAGCCGCGAGGATCTCCCCGACGCCGAGCGCGAGCACGCACTCTTTGAGCTGGGCCAGGACTTCCTGCGCGCCGGCCTGCTTGACCGTGCCGAGGAATCGCTGCGGCGGCTGATGTCGGGCCCCTATGCGGCGCCGGCCAAGCATGTGCTGCTCGAACTCTACGAAGTCGAGAAGGAGTGGAAGAAGGCCATCGAGGCGGCACGCGAACTTCAGCCGCTGGAGCAAAAGGACTACAGTTTGCAGATCGCGCAATTCTGCTGCGAACTGGCGCAGGATGCCCTGCAGCGCAAGCAGTCCGAGGACGCGATCGGCTGGTTGGAGCAGGCAGTCAAGGAAAATCCCGCCAATGTGCGCGCGCCGATGCTGCTGGGCGACGTGGCCATGGCGGCAGGCGACGCACAGGGCGCGCTTGGCCACTGGCTCGGTATCGAGCGGCAGGATGCCGCCTACCTGCCGCTGGTGGCGGACCGCGTCGTCAAGGCTTATCGCCAGCTCGGCGATAACGGGCGGGCGATGGAATGGCTGCGCGGCTTGCTCAAGACCAATCTGGCGGCCGAGTTGCTGGATATTGCGTATCGCGCCGAACTCGAACTGCATGGCGCGCATGCCGCGGCTGTCTTGATGCGCGAGCAACTGCGCCGGCAGCCGTCGCTGCAAGCGTTGACCAAGTATTTCGAGGCGCAGGCCGCCGAGGTCGCCGCCGTGGGCGAGGCCAACGGCGTGGCAGAAGCGGGCACCGCCGTGGCGCAGGCGCTTCAGGCGACCGCCCACGATATCGAACAGGAGCAGGAGGTGTCGGCGATTCGCGACCTGCTGCAGAATCGCACGCGTAACCTGGCGCGCTATACCTGCCGCGAATGCGGCTTCCGCGCGCGATTGTTCTATTGGCAGTGCCCCGGCTGCAACCGCTGGGAAACATACGCGCCGCGCCGTAGCGAGGCACTCGGCTGACGCTGTTGCGTCGCACGCCAATCCCTATCTGGAGTACAAGCTATGAAAGTCACCATTATCGGCAGCGGCTACGTCGGTCTAGTGACCGGGGCCTGTCTGGCCGAACTGGGCAACGATGTGTTTTGCCTGGACGTCGATGAACGCAAGATCGCGCTGCTCAATGCGGGTGGCGTACCGATCTACGAGCCGGGCCTCAAGGAACTGATCCAACGCAATCGCGAGGCCGGGCGGCTGACGTTCTCCACCGATGTGGCGGCCAGCGTGGAGCATGCCGACGTGCAGTTCATCGCGGTCGGCACGCCGCCCGACGAGGACGGCTCCGCCGATCTGCAATATGTGCTGGCGGCTGCCCGCAATATCGGCCGGCATATGACGGGCTTCAAGGTGGTGGTGGACAAATCGACGGTGCCGGTCGGCACCGGCGACCGTGTCACCGAAGCCATTCGTGCCGAACTGGGCGCGCGCGGCCTGGAGGACCTGCAGTTCTCGGTGGTGTCGAATCCCGAGTTCCTGAAGGAAGGCGCCGCGGTGGAGGATTTCATGCGCCCCGACCGCATCGTGCTGGGTTGCGATGCCGACGTGGCGGGCCGCCATGCCAAGGCGATCATGCGCCAGTTGTACGCACCGTTTAACCGCAACCACGAGCGCACCTTCTATATGGATGTGCGCTCGGCCGAGTTCACCAAGTACGCGGCCAACTCGATGCTGGCCACCCGGATCTCGTTCATGAACGAGCTGGCGAACCTGGCKGACGAGGTCGGTGCGGACATCGAACTGGTTCGCATGGGCATCGGTTCCGATCCGCGCATCGGCTATTGTTTCCTGTACGCCGGCGCCGGTTACGGCGGCTCTTGTTTTCCCAAGGACGTGCAGGCACTGATGCGCACCGCCAGCGCGCATGGCAAGCCCATGCGGGTGCTCGAAGCGGTGGAAGCGGTCAACGATGCGCAAAAGCAGGTGCTGGCCGACAAGGTCGTGCGGCGCTTCGGCGAGGATCTCGCAGGCCGCACCTTTGCGATCTGGGGGCTGGCCTTCAAGCCCAATACCGACGATATGCGCGAAGCGCCGTCGCGGGTGCTGGCGCGTGCGCTGATTTCGCGCGGTGCCGCGTTGCGCGTGCACGATCCCATTTCGATGGCCGAGGCCCGGCGCGCGCTGGAAATCGATCTCGCCGATATCGAAGGCGGCTTTGCGCGCGTGCATTTCAGCGATGCGCAGATGGATACGCTCGATGGCGCCGATGCGCTGGTGATCGTCACCGAGTGGAAGGTGTTCCGCAGCCCGGATTTCAACCAGATCAAGCGCCGCCTGAAGGCACCCGTCATCTTCGACGGACGCAATCTGTACGAGCCCGAGGCCATGCAGGAATCGGGCATCGAATATCATGCGATCGGGCGGCCGACCACGACGCGCTGAACCGCAACCCAACGGGAACGACAAGCCAACGCCCCGGGTGACGGACCGGGCAGTGTTGCCAAGGATGTCCATGAGCAAGAACCATATTCCGCAGCAACAGATCAATCAATCGCGCATCCTGGTGGCGGGCGACATGATGCTCGACCGCTATTGGTTCGGCGATGTCGAGCGCATCTCGCCGGAGGCGCCGGTGCCGGTCGTGCAGGTAAAGCGTAGCGACGAGCGCCTTGGCGGCGCCGCCAACGTGGCGCGCAATGCCGCCGCGCTGGGCGCTCAGGTCGGCATGCTGGGCGTGGTCGGCGACGACGAACCCGGCCGTACCCTGGAGGCGCTCCTGAATGCCAGCCACGTGCAGCCCTACCTGCTGCGCGACGCCAGCGTCAACACCACCATCAAGCTGCGCGTGATGGCGCACCAGCAGCAGTTGCTGCGGGTCGATTTCGAGAACGTCCCGGCGCACGAAGTGCTGGCTTCCGTACTGGATAGCTTCCAGGCCTTGGTCAAGGAGTACAAGGTACTGGTGCTCTCCGACTACGGCAAGGGCGGACTGGCCCACGTGGGCCGCATGGTCGAGACGGGCCGCGCAGYGGGTTGCATGGTGCTCGTCGATCCCAAGGGCGACGACTATTCGCGCTATCGCGGCGCCACGCTGATCACCCCCAACCGCGCCGAAATGCGTCATGTGGTGGGTGCCTGGAAAACCGAGTCCGATCTCACTATCCGGGCCCAGAACCTGCGGCGGGAGTTGCATCTCGAGGCGTTGCTGCTGACCCGTTCGGAAGAGGGCATGACGCTCTATACCGAAGCGGAGGTATTGCACGTTTCGGCGCAGGCGCGCGAAGTCTATGACGTGTCCGGTGCCGGCGATACCGTGATCGCCACGCTGGCGACCATGCTGGGGGCGGGCGTGCCACTCAAGGAAGCCGTGCAGCACGCCAATCGCGCCGGCAGCATCGTGGTGGGCAAGCTGGGCACCGCGGTTGTCACCTATCCTGAATTGTTCGGCACGCCGGCGTAATGTCCGCGCTGTCTTCTGGCTCGATTGAGCCCACACGACCATGACCATCATCGTTACCGGCGCTGCCGGCTTTATCGGCAGCAACCTCGTCAAGGGCCTGAACGAGCGCGGCGAAGACAACGTCGTCGCCGTCGACAATCTGACGCGTGCCGACAAGTTCCACAATCTCGTCGACTGCGAGATCCGTGACTACCTGGACAAAGGCGAGTTTCTCGAACGCTTCACATGCGGCGAGTTCGGCAAGGTGCGCGCGGTCTTCCATGAAGGTGCCTGCTCGGACACCATGGAGACGGATGGCCGCTACATGATGGAGAACAACTTCCGCTACACCAAGGGGCTGATGGATGCCTGCCTGGAGCAGGGCACGCAATTCCTCTACGCATCGTCGGCCGCGACCTACGGTGCCTCGCAGGTGTTCAAGGAAGAACGCGAATATGAGAAGCCGCTGAACGTCTACGGCTACTCCAAGTTCCTGTTCGACCAGGTGGTGCGCCGCACGTTGCCGACCGCGCTGTCGCAGATCGTGGGTTTTCGCTACTTCAACGTCTATGGCCCGCGCGAAGCGCACAAGGGGCGCATGGCGTCGGTGGCGTTCCACAATTTCAACCAGTTCCGTGCCGATGGCACCGTGAAGCTGTTCGGCGAGTATGGCGGCTACGTACCGGGTGGCCACACCCGCGATTTCATCTCGGTGGAGGACGTGGTCAAGGTCAACCTGTTCTTCCTGGATCACCCGGACAAGTCGGGCATCTTCAATCTTGGCACCGGGCGTGCGCAACCTTTCAACGATATCGCCGCGACCGTGGTCAACACGCTGCGCGAAGCCGATGGCCGTCCCCACCTGACGCTCGACGAGATGGTGCAGGAGGGCCTGGTGGAATACATCAAGTTCCCCGATGCGTTGCGCGGCAAGTATCAGTGCTACACGCAATCCGATGTCTCGCGCCTGCGTGGCGCCGGGTACAAGGAGCCGTTCTACACAGTGGAAGAAGGCGTGTCGCGCTATTGCCGCTGGCTGCTTCAGAACAAGGCCTGAGATCGCAAAGTGCGCGGTCCGCTTTGCCGCCCTTGACGGAAACACCTCGGTAGCGTTGAGGTGAACTTTTGTTGCAGGGCGCGCCAAGGCGGCCTGCCGCTCCTATCCTCCGTGTTGCCTCGTCCGGACCGGGCGAGGCAACCTTCATAAACGGATAGGAGAATCTCCCATGTTCAAGCAAACTCTGACGGCTTCAAAACAGGTATTGCTGGCGGCTGCCGTATGGTTTTCGCTGTCGGGCGCCGCGCTCGCGGCGGTCGATGTGAACACCGCCGATGAAGCCGCACTGGTTTCGCTCAAGGGCATCGGGCCGGCTACGGCCAGCACCATCATCAATGAGCGCACCAGGGGCGGGCCCTTCAAGGATGCCGCGGATCTCGCGGATCGCGTCAAGGGCCTCGGGCAGAAATCGGTCGTGCGTTTGCAGGAGGCTGGCATGACCATTGGCGCCGGCAGCGCCGCCGCGCCGAAGGCCGCGGTGGCCGCGGCCCAGAAGGATGGCAAGGCGGAGAAACCGCCGGTCAAGGCCGCCCGCTAAGACGCCGGCGGGCTCGCGGCCGCGACGCCCGCATCGTCCGTATTTGCGCATCGAAGCCCCGGCCTGGTCCGGGGCTTTTTGCCGCCCGCGCACCGGTGCGGACGGCAGACGCTGGTATGGCTCGTGCTAGTTCCGCGTGGCTTCGCACGATTGCGGTCGCGCGGTATCATGCGGACGCCGCGGCAGCCTGAGCCGGCTTCGCGGCCAACATAATCCAAATCGAGCCGGACCTGCTCACGCATGCGGGGGCCAGGCCAAAAAAACGGGAGCTGGACAATGGGAAATAACGAGGACGCGGGATTCCTGCCCAAGTGGCGGCTAAAGACCCACGGCGTGATTGCGCCTGATGAGCGTCTGCCTGCCGGCCAGACGCTCCTGGCTGGGATCCAGCATGTGGTGGCGATGTTCGGCTCGACGGCGATCGCGCCGATCCTGATGGGTTTCAATCCCAATATCGCCATCCTGTTTTCGGGCATCGGTACGCTGATCTTCTTCCTGTGTGTGCGCGGCAGGGTGCCCAGCTACCTGGGTTCCAGCTTTGCCTTTATCGCCGTGGTGATCGCCGCGACCGGCTATGCCGGCAGCGGACCGAATCCCAATATCCCGGTGGCGCTGGGCGGCATCATCGCCGCCGGCGTGCTCTACCTGCTGATCGGGCTGGTGGTGCAGGCGGTCGGATATCGCTGGGTCGAGCGGCTGATGCCGCCTGTGGTGACGGGTGCCATTGTGGCGGCGATCGGCCTGAATCTTGCGCCGGTGGCAGTCAAGGCCGTCAGCGGCGCCGCGCTTGACACCTGGGTGGGGCTGGCCACGGTGCTGGCCGTGGGCACGGTGGCGGTGCATGCGCCGGGCATGTTGCGCCGGCTGCCGGTGCTCGTGGGCGGCTTGTTCGGCTACGTGCTGTACTACATCTGCACCAACGGGCTGGGCATGGGCAAGGCCATCGACTTCTCCGGCGTGGCCGCGGCCAGCTGGTTCGGCCTGCCGGTCTTCACGTCGCCAGTGTTCCAGGCCAGCGCCATGCTGCTGATCGCACCGGTGGCCATCGTGCTGGTGGCGGAAAACCTCGGGCACATCAAGGCCATCAGCGTGATGACCGGCCGCAATCTCGACCCGTACATCGGCCGCGCCTTTATCGGCGATGGCATTGCCACCATCATTTCCGCGGGCGGGGGCGGCACGGGCGTGACCACCTATGCCGAGAACATGGGCGTGATGGCCGTGACCAAGATCTACTCCACGCTGATCTTCGTGGTGGCGGCTGTGGTGGCCCTGGTGCTTGGCTTTTCGCCCAAGTTCGGTGCGCTGATCCTGACCATCCCGGGTCCGGTGATCGGTGGCCTGACCATTGTCGTGTTTGGCCTGATCGCCGCCACCGCGGGGCGCATCTGGGTTGAGAACAAGGTCGATTTCTCCAATTCGCGCAACCTGATCACGGTCGGCGCCACGCTGACCGTGGCGGCCGGCGACCTGACCCTGAAGCTGGGTGGCATGACGCTGGGCGGCATCGGTACCGCCACTTTCGGAGCCATTCTGCTCTACCACCTGCTGGGCAACAGCAAGAACGAAGCCGAGGCGAAGGCCTGATTGGCCGCGGCGTGGCGGGCTGCGATGTCCGTCCACGCCGGCAACGCGGGTTTCGGGACTGGATTACAATGTCCGCCGACATTGGAATCCCGCTCACCATGGCCTACAAGACGATYGAAGACACCATCGGCAATACGCCGCTGGTCMRACTSCAGCGCATCCCCGGTGCCGCCGGCGCTCCGCGCGGCAACGTGATCCTCGGCAAGCTCGAGGGCAACAACCCGGCGGGCTCGGTCAAGGACAGGCCGGCGGTGTCGATGATTGCCCGCGCCGAATCGCGCGGGCGCATCAAGCCGGGCGATACGCTGATCGAAGCTACCTCGGGCAATACCGGCATTGCGCTGGCCATGGCGGCCGCCATTCGCGGCTACAAGATGGTGCTGATCATGCCGGAAGACCTGAGCATGGAGCGGCGCCAGAGCATGGCAGCCTATGGCGCGGAGATTATCCTGACCCCGGTCAAGGGCGGCATGGAATACGCGCGGGACCTCGCCGATTCCATGGAGCGTGATGGCCGCGGCGTGATCCTCGACCAGTTCGCCAACCCCGACAATCCGCTGGCCCACTATGAGACCACCGGTCCGGAGATCTGGCGCGATACCGAAGGACGCATCACTCACTTTGTTTCCGCCATGGGGACCACCGGCACCATTACCGGCGTGTCGCGCTACCTGAAAGAGCAAAGCGCGGCAGTGCAGATCGTTGGCGCGCAGCCGGCCGAAGGCTCACGCATCCCGGGCATTCGCAAGTGGCCCGAGGCATACATGCCGAAGATCTACGACTCGAAGTACATCGACCGCACTGAGGCGGTGAGTCAGGGCGATGCCGAGCACATGGCCCGCCGCATGGCCCGCGAGGAAGGCATCTTTTGCGGGATTTCCGCTGCAGGTGCGTTGTGCGTGGCGGTGCGCATCGCCGAGGAAGTGGAAAACGCGACCATCGTGTTCGTGGTGTGCGATCGCGGCGACCGCTATCTTTCTACCGGGGTGTTTCCGGCCTGAGGCACGTTGTTTCGCGCACCAACAAAAAGCCCCGCACATCGTTGCGGGGTTTTTTGCTTTTTTTGCGTTTGCTTCTGGCGGGTGGGGCGGCGAGGTCAGCCCATCGCCGCTTTCACGGCCTCGCCCAACTGGTAGACCGCCAGTGCGTAGAAGAAGCTGCGGTTATAGCGCGTCAGCACATAGAAATTGCGCAGGCCGAGCATATAGTCAGTGGTTTCGCCCGGTGTGGGCAGGTCAACCACCAGCACGCCGGTTTCGCCCTCGCGCGCCAGGTTGATCGGCTCGTCCACGCGCAGGCCGGCCTTGAGCAACTGATTGAGCGTGCGGGTGGGCCACGGCTCGCCGTCGGCAGCGGCGGCAGCGATGCCGCGGCTGCCCTCGTCGGCGGCAATGCGCCAGACCACCGGGCGGCCCGGTTCCCAGCCATGCAATTGCAGGAAGCGCGCAACGCTGCCGATCGCGTCGGTGGCGCTGTTGCGCAGGTCGATATGGCCGTTGCCGTCGTAGTCGATGGCGTACTCGCGCAAGCTGGTCGGCATGAACTGCGGAATGCCAATGGCACCGGCGAAGGAGCCCAACACCGAGAACACATCGGTATTGGTGTCCCGGCACCACAGCAGGTAATCGGCCAGCTGGTTGCGGAACAGCGTCGTGCGCGCTTCGCGGTTAGGTACGTCGGGATAGTCGAACGCCAGCGTGGAGAGCGAATCGATCACGCGGAAGGTGCCCATGTCGCGGCCATAGATGGTCTCGACGCCGATGATGCCGACGATCACCGAAGCCGGCACGCCGAACTCTGCCTCGGCGCGGCGCAGCGTGTCTCGGTTCTGCTGCCAGAAGCGCACACCCGCGTTGATGCGGATCGGCTCGATGAAACGGGAACGGTAGGCGCGCCAGCTTTTGCGCCCCGGCGTGGCGGGCGGCATGATCAGGCGCACTACCGTGGACGAATACACGGCTTGGCCGAACCAGGTTTCCAGGGCCGGGCGTGCGAAGCCGTGGCGTGCCACCATCTCGTCGATAAAGGCGCGGCTCTTGGGGTTGTCACGGTAGCGACCCGGCTCGATCTCTTCTTCGCGCATGCTCACGCGGCGCTTGCCGGCGGCTAGCAGGGCGGGGGAGACGCCGCACAAGCTCAATGCGGCAGCGGAAAGTGCGGCGCCCAAAAGCGGGCGGCGCAGGGAGCGCTGGGTGTCGTTCATGGTGTCCTTTGCAAGTGGCCACGAGTATAGCGGATGGTGTCTGTGCGGCACCCCGCTGGGTGGCTGGCGCGGCATGTGCTAACGTAACGAATGGAGACCACGAATAAAGCAATAAGACATGCCCACAGGCTATTACACGCATCCCGAGTTCCTGCTGCATGAGATGGGGCCATTCCATCCGGAATGCCCGGAACGCCTGCAGGCCATCGAAGACCATCTGATCTCGCATGGCATGGACGGCCTGCTCGACCGGCGCGAGGCGCCCGCCGCGAGCGCCGAGCAGATCGGGCGTGTGCATCGCCCGGAGTACATGGCCTCGCTGGCCGCCGCGAGTCCCGCCAGCGGCTATCACCCCATCGATCCCGATACCCTGATGAACTCGCATACGATGGCTGCCGCCACCCATGCGGCGGGCGCGGCGGTGGCCGCCACCGATGCGGTGATGGCCGGCGAGTTCGAGAGCGCTTTCTGCTGCGTGCGCCCGCCTGGCCACCATGCGGAGCCGGACCGGGCCATGGGTTTCTGCTTCTACAACAACGTGGCGATCGCGGCGCGCCACGCGCTTGCCGTGCATGGCCTCGAACGCGTGGCGATCGTCGATTTCGACGTGCACCACGGCAACGGCACCGAGGCCGCCTTCCGCGGCGAGGAGCGGGTGCTGATGTGCAGTTTCTTCCAGCATCCGTTCTATCCCTATAGCGGTACCGAGCACATTGCCACCAATATGTCCAACATCCCGCTGCCGGCCTATACCAGCGGTATGGCAGTGCGGGAGGTGGTGGAGACGATCTGGCTGCCGCGCCTGAACGAGTTCAAGCCGCAGATGCTGTTTATCTCGGCGGGCTTCGACGCCCATCGCGAGGATGACATGGGCCAGATGGGGCTGGTCGAGCAGGACTACGCCTGGATCACGACCCAGCTGGTCGATGTCGCCCGCGCGCATGCGCAAGGCCGCATCGTCAGTTGCCTGGAGGGCGGCTATAACCTGAGCGCGCTCAGCCGCAGCGTGTGTGCGCACCTCAAGGTGCTGCTCGAACGATAGGAGGCCCCTGGATGGCTGAAACCGACAACCGCACTGCAACGCCGCTGGTGAGCGAAAGCCTGGACGCACCGGGCGTGCTGCGCCTGACGATGAACCGCCCCGAGGCGTTCAACGCCTTGTCCGAAGACCTGCTGGATGCGCTGTTTGATGCATTTGCCCGCGCTGGCGCCGACGCCTCGGTCCGGGTGGTGGTGCTGGCCGCCGCCGGCCGGGCATTTTGCGCCGGCCACGACCTGCGGGAGATGCGGGCTGCCCCTTCGCACGACTACTATCGCCGCCTGTTCGATCGCTGCACCCGCATGATGATGGCGATGCAGAAGATGCCGCAGCCGGTGATCGCGCGCGTGCAGGGGATCGCCACGGCTGCCGGCTGCCAGTTGGTGGCCATGTGTGATCTGGCGGTGGCGGCCGATGTCGCGCGCTTCGCGGTGTCCGGCGTCAATCTCGGCTTGTTCTGCGCGACGCCGGGCGTGGCCCTGTCGCGCAACCTGTCGCGCAAGCATGCGATGGAGATGCTGCTGACCGGAGACATGATCGATGCCATGGAGGCCCGGGACCGCGGGCTGGTCAACCGCGTGGTGCCCGCCGACGCCCTCGACGCCGAGGTTGCCCGCCTGGCCGCCAGCATCTGCGCCAAGCCGGCCGCCGCGGTGGCCGCCGGCAAGGGCTTGTTCTACCGCCAACTGGAGATGGGAATCGAGGCGGCCTACCAACTGGCGGGGCAGACCATGGCGTGCAACATGATGGATCCGGCGGCGCTGGAGGGCGTCCAGGCCTTTATCGACAAGCGTCCGCCGTCCTGGCGTGGCGCATAAACGGCTTTTTTGTGGTCTTTATGCCTTGAGCATATAAAGACATCGGTAAAAAGTCGTTTCTGGTATGAAGCGGATCGCTTAAAATGCGAGCTTCGCCCAAAAAATAAAATGCGGCAACAGCGCTAGAGAGACGTTCTCGCCTGTTGCCGTTTTCTTTTCACATGATCGAACTGCAAGGTCTTTCGCAACGCTTTCCCGGAGGGTCGGGGGAAGTGCATGCGCTGCGGGACGTCAACCTGTCCATTGCGGCGGGTGAGGTCTTCGGCATCATCGGTCGTAGCGGCGCTGGCAAGAGCACGCTGGTGCGCGCCATCAACCTGCTCAATCGCCCCAGTGGCGGCCGCGTGATCGTGGCCGGACAGGAGCTGACCGCGCTCGACAGCGGCGCGCTGCGCAAGGCGCGCCGCGACATCGGCATGATCTTCCAGCATTTCAACCTGCTGTCGTCGCGTACCGTCTTTGACAACGTGGCGCTGCCGCTGGAGCTGGCAGGCAAGTCGCGGAGCGAGATCTCCGACACGGTGCTGCCGCTGCTGGAACTGGTTGGCCTGACGGCGCTCAAGGACCGCTACCCCGCCCAGATCAGCGGTGGGCAGAAGCAGCGCGTGGGGATTGCCCGCGCGCTGGCGAGCAAGCCCAAGGTGCTGCTGTCGGACGAGGCCACCTCCGCCCTCGACCCGGAAACCACCCGCGCCATTCTGGAGCTGCTCAAGCAGATCAATCGCGAGCTCGGCCTGACCATTGTCATGATCACGCACCAGATGGAAGTGATCAAACAGGTCTGCGACCGCGTGGCCGTGCTCGAGGCCGGGGAGGTGGTGGAAACCGGCCGCGTGATCGACGTGTTCCTGCGTCCGCAACATGAGGTCACGCGCGCCATGATCGGCGACGTGATCGCTCAGGAATTGCCGCCCAGCGTGCTCAAGCGCGTGGAAAGCCGGCTCGGCAACGGGCGCGACCACGTCTACCGCCTGGCGTTCACGGGCGAAGGCGTGGACCAGCCAGTGCTGGCCCAGGCGATCCGCCGCTACGGGCTGGACTTCAATATCCTGCACGGGCATATCGACGAGATCCAGGGCCAGGCCTTCGGTTCGCTGGCCATCATGGCCACCGGCGAGCTGGCCGATGTGAAGGCGGCGATGGAATACCTGCAACAGGAAGGCGTAGTGGTGGAGGAGTTCGAGCATGTGGTCTGAAATGTTTGACCTGTTCCTGACCTCCTTCAACGAGACGTTGCTGATGGTGGCGATCTCGGGCGTGGTCGGCGCGTTGTTCGGCGTGCCGCTGGGCGTGCTGCTGCACCTGACCAACCGCGGCGGCGTGTTGTCGCATCCGCTGTTCAACCGCACCATCGGCGTGGTGGTCAATGCCGTGCGTTCGATTCCCTTCATCATCCTGCTGGTGGTGGTGATCCCGTTCACGCGCTTCATCGTCGGTTCGTCGATCGGCACCACTGCGGCCGTGGTGCCGCTGACGATCGCCGCGATACCGTTTATCGCGCGCCTGGTGGAAAGCGCGCTGCGCGAGGTGGACAAGGGCCTGGTCGAGGCCGCCCAGTCGATGGGCGCGACCACCGGCCAGATCGTGATGAAGGTGCTGCTGCCCGAAGCCATGCCCGGCATCGTGGCTGGCCTGACGATCACCTTCGTCAGCCTGGTGGGCTATTCGGCCATGGCCGGGGCCATCGGCGGCGGGGGCCTGGGCGACCTCGGCATCCGCTACGGCTACCAGCGCTACATCACCGAGGTGATGGTGGCGGTGGTGGTGATCCTGATTGTTTTCGTGCAAGCGGTGCAAAGCTTCGGCGACTGGCTGGTGCGCCGCATCAGCCACAAGTAATCCGGCGTTCCACCCGGCTACATACCAAGACTTAGAGAAATCGAGAAAAAGGAAGTCAACATGCAACGTCGTAACTTGCTGCAATGGATTGTCGGCGCCGCCCTGGGCGCCAGCCTGGCCACTGGCGCCGTGGCGCAGGAAAAGCCGATCAAGATCGGCGTCACCGGCGGCCCGCACGCCCAGATCATGGAGCAGGTGAAGAAGGTCGCGGCCAAGGACGGCCTGAATATCCAGGTGGTGGAGTTCAGTGACTACATCCAGCCCAATGCGGCGCTGGCTTCGGGCGACCTGGATGCCAACAGCTACCAGCACCTGCCTTACCTGGAAGCGCAGATCAAGGACCGTGGCTACAAGTTCACCCACATCGCCTTCACCGTGACTTTCCCGATGGGCGTGTACTCCAAGAAGATCAAGTCACTCGACCAGATCAAGGAAGGCGCGCGCGTGGGCGTACCGAACGATCCCACCAATGGTGGCCGCGGCCTGCTGCTGCTGCAAAGCAAGGGTCTGATCAAGCTGCGCGCCGATGCCGGCCTGAAGGCCACGCCGCTGGACATCGTCGCCAACCCGAAGAAGATCAAGATCGTCGAGCTGGATGCCGCCCAGCTGCCGCGCTCGCTGGATGACCTCGACGCCGCCGCCATCAACGGCAATTACGCCGAGTCGGCCGGCCTGTCGCCCACCAAGGATGCCATTGCCATGGAAGGCCCCAAGGGCCCCTATGCCAACCTGATCGCCATCCGCGAAGCCGACAGGAACAAGCCCTGGGTGGCCAAGCTGGTCAAGGCCTACCACTCGCCGGAGATCAAGCAGTACGTCCATAGCACCTTCAAGGATTCGGTGATTACCGCGTGGTAAGTTGAAAAAAGCCTCGAAAATCGTGTAACGCAGGGCATCCTGCGGCACAATGCGGGCAAGTTTTCACATTGCCGGGCTATGCCCGGCAATTCTTTACCGATAAAATAGTACGACCGTTCGAAAAACAAGAGTGCCACCCAGCCGGTGGTTATAATGGCGAGCGAACCAAATTTCTGACTATCGACTATCAGTGGAGTGAGCGCATGAAAGTACTCGTCGCAGTCAAGCGCGTGGTGGATTACAACGTCAAGGTCCGGGTGAAGTCGGACGGTACGGGCGTGGATCTGGCCAACGTCAAGATGAGCATGAACCCGTTTGACGAAATCGCCGTGGAAGAAGCGGTGCGTCTGCGGGAAGCCGGGGTGGTCACCGAGGTGATCGCCGTGTCCTGCGGCGTGGCCCAGTGCCAGGAAACCCTGCGTACCGCGATGGCCATCGGCGCCGACCGCGGCATCCTGGTCGAATCGAACGAAGACCTGCAGCCGCTGGCCGTGGCCAAGCTGCTCAAGGCCCTGGTAGACAAGGAGCAGCCGCAACTGGTGATCCTGGGCAAGCAGGCCATCGACGACGACTCCAACCAGACCGGCCAGATGCTGGCTGCGCTGGCAGGCCTGCCGCAAGCTACCTTCGCCTCGAAGGTGGTGGTGGCTGATGGCAAGGCGTCGGTGACGCGTGAAGTGGACGGCGGTCTGGAGACCCTGTCGATCAAGCTGCCGGCGGTGGTGACCACCGACCTGCGCCTGAACGAGCCACGCTACGTGACGCTGCCCAACATCATGAAGGCGAAGAAGAAACAGCTCGACATCGTCAAGCCGGAAGATCTCGGCGTGGACGTGGCGCCGCGTCTGAAGACCCTCAAGGTCGTCGAGCCGCCCAAGCGCAGCGCGGGTGTGATGGTGCCGGACGTTGCGACGCTGGTGCAAAAGCTGAAGAACGAAGCCAAGGTCATCTGAGCGCGCCAGGAGATAAAACATGACTGCACTCGTCATTGCTGAACACGACAACCAATCCATCAAGGCCGCCACGCTGAACACCGTGACCGCAGCCGCCCAGTGCGGCGGCGACGTCCACGTGCTGGTGGCTGGCGCCAACGCCGCTGCCGCCGCCGCCGCCGCTGCGAAGATCGCCGGCGTGTCCAAGGTGCTGCTGGCCGACGCCCCGTATTTCGGCGACGGCCTGGCCGAAAACGTGGCCGAGCAAGCGCTGGCCATCGCCAACGACTACAGCCACATCCTGGCGCCCGCCACCCCGTACGGCAAGAACATCCTGCCGCGCGTGGCCGCAAGGCTGGACGTGGCCCAGCTGTCGGACATCACCAAGGTCGACAGCCCGGATACCTTCGAGCGTCCGATCTACGCCGGCAACGCGATCTCGACCGTCCAATCGGCGGACAAGGTCAAGGTCATCACCGTGCGCGGCACCGGCTTTGACGCCGCCGCCGCCGAAGGTGGTTCGGCCGCCGTGGAGAACCTGCCGGCCGTGGCCGATGTTGGCATCTCGCAATTCGTTTCGCGCGAAGTCACCAAGAGCGACCGCCCCGAACTGACCGCCGCCAAGATCATCGTGTCCGGTGGCCGTGGCGTGGGTTCCGGCGAGAATTACACCAAGGTGCTGACGCCGCTGGCCGACAAGCTGAACGCCGCGATGGGCGCTTCCCGCGCTGCCGTGGACGCCGGCTTCGTGCCCAACGATTATCAGGTCGGCCAGACCGGCAAGATCGTCGCGCCGCAGTTGTATATCGCCATCGGTATCTCCGGCGCGATCCAGCATCTGGCCGGCATGAAGGACTCCAAGGTGATCGTGGCGATCAACAAGGACGCCGAAGCACCGATCTTCTCGGTGGCCGACTACGGCCTGGTGGGCGATCTGAACACCGTGGTGCCCGAACTGGTGGCAGCGCTGGGCTGATCCCCGCAGCCCGGCGCGGCGTTCGACACGCCGGGTTCGATCAGGAAGTACTAGCCGTTCCGGGCCTGCCCGAGAACGGCTTTTTTATACATATCCGGAGACATCGATGACCTACCGTGCCCCGCTCAAGGACATGCTGTTCGTGATGAACGAACTGGCCGGCCTTGACGCTGTCAGCCAGCTGCCCGGCTTCGAGGACGCCACGCCCGAGACGGCGCAGGCGGTGCTCGATGGCAGGCGGTGCTCGATG
>NZ_JBFTNE010000113.1:20007-32580 GCF_056397325.1 Cupriavidus sp. 05N39 | reverse complement strand
CAGGTGAAGCACACACACGCACAAGCTGGGACGCCCCCAGGAGAACTACGGCCATGACAATCAGCCTGACCAGTGACAGTGCCGCCGCGCGCAAGCAAGGCATGACGAGGGAAGAGCGCAAGGTGATCCTCGCGTCGTCTTTCGGGGCGCTGATGGAGTGGTACGACTTTTATATCTACGCGGCGCTCGCCGTCTATTTTGGCGCATTGTTCTTCCCGCCCGGCAACGAAACCACCGCTTTCCTCGCCAGCCTGGCCACCTTCGGCGCGGGCTTCCTGGTGCGCCCCGTCGGCGCCCTGCTGTTCGGCCGGCTGGGCGACCTGATCGGCCGCAAATATACGTTCCTGGTGACGATCCTGCTGATGGGTATCGCCACCGTGGGTGTCGGGTTGCTGCCCACGTATGGCCAGATCGGCATCACCGCGACCATCCTGCTGGTGCTGTTGCGCCTGCTGCAAGGGCTGGCGCTGGGCGGCGAGGTGGGCGGCGCGGTGACCTACGTCGCCGAGCATTCGCCGGTCGAAAAGCGCGGCCTCTACACCAGTTCGCTGCAGACTACGGCCACCCTCGGCCTGCTCTCCTCACTGCTGGTGGTGTACCTGCTCAAGACCTTCCTGAGCGAGGCGCAGTTTCGCGAATGGGGCTGGCGCCTGCCCTTCCTGGTGTCCTTCCTGATGCTGGTGGTATCGGTCTATATCCGCGGCAAGCTGCACGAGTCGCCGATCTTCGCGCGCATGAAGGCCGGCAACAACACGTCGAAATCGCCCATCCTGGACAGCTTCACGAACTGGGCCAACCTGAAGTATGTGCTGCTGCTGTTCGTGGTGGCTTCGGGGCTCGGGGCCATCTTCGGGACCGGGCATTTCTACACCATGTTCTTCGTCAACAAGACGCTGCACGTGCCGCTGGAACTGGTGCACCTGCTGATCGGCATCGCACTGGTGATCGCCACGCCCTGCTACCTGTTCTTCGGCTGGCTGTCCGACCGGATTGGCCGCAAGCACATCATGATGGCCGCCTGCCTGCTGGCCGCCCTCACCACGCAGCCCATCTTC
This sequence comes from Cupriavidus sp. 05N39, assembly GCF_056397325.1. Lineage (NCBI taxonomy): Bacteria > Pseudomonadati > Pseudomonadota > Betaproteobacteria > Burkholderiales > Burkholderiaceae > Cupriavidus > Cupriavidus sp. 05N39. The sequence continues at coordinate 31,525 of NZ_JBFTNE010000113.1, read as the reverse complement.
AAGGCGCTGACGCATTACGCCAATCCGGCGCTCGAACAGTTCCAGCAGCGCAACACCGTGCAACTGCGCGCCGGCGACTGCCACTTCCGACTGTTTGCCGAGCCGGTATCCGCATGCGACAAGGCCAAGGGCTACCTGACGGACCTCGGCGTGGGCTACGAATTCACCCAGGACGAGGGGCGCCCGCAGCCCGAACTGCGCATCGGCGACGCGACGCTGCAGGGTTTCGACAGCAAGGCAATCCGGCAGGCCCTGCTTGCCGCGGGCTGGCCCGAGCGCGCCGACCCGGCGGCCATCAACCGCCCGATGCTGTTCCTGATGCTGCTGATTCCCATCCTCTTCCTCGCCATGGTGTACGGCCCGCTGGCGGCGTTCATGGTGGAGCTGTTCCCTGCGCGCATCCGCTACACCTCGCTGTCCCTGCCCTTCCACCTTGGCGCCGGCTGGGTCGGAGGCATGCTGTCCTTCGTGGTGACGGCGATGAACGTGTCCAGCGGCAATGTGTACTTTGGCCTGTGGTATCCGGTCTCGATCGCCGCCCTCGCGTTTGTGATCGGCATGGTGTTCGTGCCCGAAACGCGGGGCCGCGACCTGGAGACCTGAGCCGGCCCGCCATGGCATCTGGCCCGGAATTTGCTCAGTACACTGTATTTTATAGTCAGCATACTGATCGTTGCACCAAGGCGATGCCGGCCGGTACGCAAACGATGCACGGCCGGGCCCTGCCCCCTCTTCTTCCTGCTTTCCGTTTTTCATTCACCCTGTCTGGAGCGCCCCCATGAAGTCTCTGCACAAAGCCCAACGCATCGCCCTGGTGCCTGCCCTGATCGCCCTGATGTATGGCACCGCCGCCCTGGCGGATGCCAGCGGTGTCAAGGTTGGCGTGATTACCGACATGTCCGGCTCCTACGCCGATCTCTCGGGCCGCGGCTCGGTGCTCGCGGCGCAGATGGCGGTGGAGGAATTCGGCGGCAAGGTGCTCGGCAAGCCGGTCACCGTGCTGTCGGGCGACCACCAGAACAAGGCGGATATCGCCTCGTCGCTGGCGCGCCGCTGGTTCGATACCGATGGCGTCGACATGGTGATCGACTTCCCCAACTCCTCCACCGCGCTGGCGGTGCAGGAAATCGCCAAGCAGAAGCAGAAGATCAATATCGTCTCGACGGGCGGCGCCATGGCGCTGACCAACCAGAACTGCTCGCCCACCGGCTTCCACTGGGGCTGGGATACCTACTCGGTATCGGCGCCGCTGGTCAAGCGCCTGATCGCCGACGGCAAGAGCAGCTGGTACTACATCACCGTGGACTACGCATTCGGCCAGTCGCTGGAATCGGATTTCCGCAAGGAGGTGGATGCCAGCGGCGGCAAGAATATCGGCAGCACCAAGCACCCGCTCAATGCCAGCGACTTCAGCAGCCCCATCGTGGCGGCGTCCGCGTCCAAGGCCAAGGTGGTAGTGCTGGCCAACGCGGGCAATGACATGATCAACGGCGTCAAGGCGGCCGGCGAATTCGGCCTGATCAAAGGCGGCCAGACCGTGATTACGCCCTCGACCTTCATCACCGACCTGAAGAGCCTGGGGCCCAGCGTGGCGCAGGGTCTGACCTATGTGGACCCGTTCAAGCTGGATCTCGACGCCAGGTCGAAGGCCTTCGTCGAGCGCTTCTTCGCCAAGCAGAAGGCCTACCCGACGCATGGCCAGATCGGCGTCTACTCCGGCGTGCTGCATTACCTCAAGGCGATCGAGGCGGCCAAGACGGTGGACGGGCCGGCCGTGGCGGAAAAGATGCGCGCCCTGGTGGTCAACGATGACTTCGTGCATGGCGGCAAGGTGCGCGCGGATGGCCGGATGGTGCATGACATGTACCTGGCGCAGGCCAAGTCGCCGGCGGAGTCGAAGGGCCCGTGGGATCTCGTCAAATACCTCGGCACCATTCCCGGCGACGCGGCGTTCCGCCCGCTATCCGCAAGCGAATGCGCGCTCGTGAAGAAGTGAGCCGCGATGCCGACACGCAATGACACTGACGCGGAGCACGCATGAGCCAGGCTGACGTAATCCTTGAAACCCGCGGACTCACCAAGGAGTTCAAGGGCTTCACCGCCGTCAGCAGGGTCGACCTGCGGGTACGGCGCGGCGCCATCCACGCCCTGATCGGGCCCAATGGCGCCGGCAAGACCACCTGCTTCAACCTGCTGACCAAGTTCCACACGCCCTCCGCCGGCGCCATCCTGTTCAACGGCGAGGACATCACGCGGGAGCGACCGGCCCAGATCGCCCGCAAGGGTGTGATCCGCTCCTTCCAGATCTCGGCGGTGTTCCCGCAGCTCACGGTGATGGAAAACGTGCGCGTGGCGCTGCAACGCAAGCTGGGCACCGCGTATCACTTCTGGAAAAGCAAGCGCTCGCTCGATGAACTCAATGACCGCTCGATAGCGCTGCTGAAGGCCGTCGGCCTGGAAGGCTTTGCCGACCTGCCCACCGCCGAACTGGCATACGGGCGGAAACGCGCGCTGGAAATCGCCACCACGCTCGCCATGGACCCGGAGCTGATGCTGCTCGACGAACCCACGCAAGGCATGGGGCATGAAGACGTGGAGGTGGTAACCGCCTTGATCAAGCAGGTTTCAGCGGGGCGCACCGTGCTGATGGTCGAACACAATATGAGCGTGGTGTCATCCATCGCGGACCGCATCACCGTGCTCCAGCGCGGCGCCATCCTGGCCGAAGGGCCTTACGAGGAAATGGCGCGGAACCCGCAGGTGATGGAAGCGTACATGGGCACGGCCGATGCCGCGCTGACGGAGGCAACGCCATGACCCAACCAACCCCTGCCCTGCAGATCAAGGACCTGCACGCCTGGTATGGCGAGTCCCACATCCTCCACGGGGTGGACCTGACCGTCAATCCGGGCGAGGTGGTCACCGTGCTCGGCCGCAATGGCGCGGGCCGCACCACGACCATGCGCGCCATCATGGGGCTCGTCGGCGCCCGCAAAGGCTCGATCCGCGTCAATGGCACCGAGACCATCGGCATGAAGACGCACCGCATCGCGCCTCTGGGACTCGGCTATTGCCCGGAGGAACGCGCCATCTTTTCCAGCCTGTCGTGCGAGGAGAACCTGATGCTGCCGCCGGTGTTCAAGCCGGACGGCGCAACCGCGGGCCGCGAGCCGATGCCGCTGGACGAGATCTATGCGATGTTCCCCAACCTGTGGGAGCGCCGCAAGAGCCAGGGCACCCGCATGTCGGGCGGCGAGCAGCAGATGCTGGCGGTCGCGCGCATCCTGCGCACCCGCGCCAGCGTGCTGCTGCTCGATGAAATCTCCGAAGGCCTCGCGCCCGTCATCGTACAAACACTGGCAAGAATGATCACCACCCTGAAGAAGCGCGGCTACACCATCGTGATGGTGGAACAGAATTTCCGCTTCGCCGCACCTCTGGCCGACCGCTTCTATGTGATGGAGCACGGCCGCATGGTGGAGAGCTTCGACGCCGGCGCGCTCGGGCACAAGATGCCCACGCTCAACGCCCTGCTCGGCGTGTAAGGAACCATCGCTATGGAATTTTTTGGCATACCTGTGCCCGCCCTGCTGAGCCAGTTGCTGCTCGGCCTCGTCAACGGCTCGTTCTACGCCATCCTCAGTCTCGGCCTTGCGGTCATCTTCGGCCTGCTCAACGTCATTAACTTCGCCCATGGCGCCCTGTTCATGCTGGGCGCCGTGCTGGCATGGATGGGCATGAGCTACCTCGGCCTTAACTACTGGCTGATGCTGCTGCTCGCGCCGTTGGTTGCCGGCGCGCTGGGCGTGGTGCTGGAACGCACCATGTTGCGCCGCCTCTACCGCTTCGACCACCTCTACGGGCTGTTGCTGACGCTGGGCATCAGCTTGCTGATCGAAGGCCTGCTGCGCTCGGCCTACGGTGTGTCCGGCCTGTCCTATGCCACGCCCGAGGCGCTTAGCGGCGCCACCAGCGTGGGCTTCATGGTGCTGCCCAACTACCGTGCCTGGGTCGTCGTGGCCTCGCTCACGGTGTGCTTCGTGACCTGGTACGTGATCGAGAAGACAAGGCTCGGCGCCTACCTGCGCGCCGGCACCGAGAACCCCCGCATGGTGGAAGCATTCGGCATCAACGTGCCGCTGCTGGTCACGCTGACCTATGCCTTCGGCGTGGGGCTGGCCGCCTTTGCCGGCGTGCTGGCCGCGCCGGTGATGCAGATCTCGCCGCTGATGGGGCAGAACCTGATCATTACCGTGTTCGCGGTGGTGGTAATCGGCGGGATGGGATCCATCCTCGGCTCCATCTTCACCGGCCTCGGCCTGGGCATATTCGAGGGCATGACCAAGGTGTTCTACCCGGAAGCCTCGGCGACCGTCGTCTTCGTGGCCATGGTGTGCGTGCTGATGGTGCGCCCCGCCGGCTTGTTCGGAAAGGAAAAATGATGATCAACGACTCACGCGCAAGGCTGACGATCGCCCTGCTGGCGGCGGCCGTCGCGCTGGCGCCCTTCCTCGGCGCCTACCCGGTGCTGGCGATGAAGCTGATGTGCTTTGCCCTGTTCGCCTGTGCCTTCAACCTGCTGCTGGGCTTTACCGGCCTGCTGTCCTTCGGCCATGCCGCCTTCTTCGGCGGCGCGGCCTATGCCTGCGGCTACGTGATGAAATCGCTGCACGCGACGCCGGAGCTGGGCCTGCTGGCCGGCACGGCCTTCGCCGCGCTGCTCGGCCTGGCCTTCGGTGCGCTGGCGATCCGGCGCCAGGGCATCTACTTCGCCATGGTCACGCTGGCGCTGGCGCAGATGTTCTACTTCTTCTGCCTGCAGGCGCCCGTCACCGGCGGCGAAGACGGCATGCAGGCGGTGCCGCGCGGCAGCCTGTTCGGGCTGGTTTCGCTGGAGAGCGACCTGACCATGTACTACGTGGCGGCGGCCGTGGCCGGTGCCGCGCTGCTGTTGATCGCGCGCGTGGTCAACTCGCCGTTCGGGCAGGTGCTGCGGGCTATCAAGGAGAACGAGCCGCGCGCTATTTCGCTAGGATACGACACCGACCGCTTCAAGCTGCTGGCCTTCGTGCTGTCGTCGGCGCTGGCCGGGCTGGCGGGCGCCCTGAAGACGCTGGTGCTCGGCTTCGCCACCCTCACCGACGTGCACTGGGCCATGTCCGGATCGGTCATCCTGATGACGCTGGTGGGGGGCATGGGCACCCTCTCCGGGCCCATCCTGGGCGCGCTGGTGATCGTCGCGGTGGAAAACAAGCTGGGTGATTTCGGCAGCAGCCTGGCCGCGCTTACGGGCGTGGACTGGTTCAACACGCTGGGCGAATCGGTCAGCATGGTCACGGGCTTGATCTTCGTGGTCTGCGTGCTTACCTTCCGGCGCGGGATCATGGGCGAGGTGCAGGCGCTGCTGGCCCGCCGGGCGGCGCTGACGCGGTCTGCGCCCGCCTTCCACGGCCGTTCCGCCAGCTCGGCCACAGCCAAGGGTTAACGCTGATTCAGTCGGCAATTTAAATCAGTACACTGATCATTAATACTCAGCATACTGATTAAAGGAGATGCATCATGGCTTGGACCAAGATCGCCACTACCGGCCAGCTTCAGGACGATGAAGTGATGTCGCTCACGCTCGGGGACGCGCAACTGGCGCTGTACCGCAGCGAAGGGGAGTACTTCGTCACCGACAATGTCTGCACGCACCAGTACGCGCTGCTGTCGGACGGCTACCTGGAAGACGGCTGCATCGAATGCCCGCTGCACCAGGCGCGTTTCGACATCCGCACCGGGCAAGCCATGTGCGCGCCCGCCACCCAGGGCATCCGCGTCTATCCGGTCAGGATCGTGGACAGCGACGTGATGGTCGACGTCATGGTCACCGCCTGAGCCCCCGCTATGCCACAAGACGCCCCTATCCTGATCATCGGTGCCGGCCAGGCCGGCGCCACCGCGGCAGCCGCGCTGCGCTCGCTGGGCCATGACGGCGGCATCGTCATGGTCGGCGGCGAGGTCCATGCCCCCTACGAGCGCCCGCCGCTATCCAAGGCCGTGCTGGCGGACGAGCAGCAGGACGAACGCATCGGCGTGCACGCGGCGGGCTTTTATGCCGAGCAAGGCATTGACCTGCGTCTGGGCACGACAGTGACGTCGCTCGATCCCGGCAGTGGCACGGCCCGCTGTGCCGATGGCCAGGCGATTGCCTTCAGCCGCTGCCTGCTGGCCACCGGCGGGCGTGCCCGCACCCTGCCCGCCTTGCCGGAAGGCATGGCGGGCGTGCACTACCTGCGCTCGCTGGCCGATGCGCGTGGCCTGCGCGCCGCGCTGCGCCGGGAGCGCTCCGTGCTGGTGATCGGCGGCGGCTTCCTGGGGCTGGAAACGGCCTCCACCGCCCGCGCGGCGGGACTGGAGGTCACGGTGATCGAAGCCGCGCCACGGTTGCTGCAGCGCGCCGTGCCGGCCGTGTTCTCCGACTGGCTGGCGCAGCGCGTGCGCAGCCTCGGCATCGACCTGCGCCTGGGCTGCGGGATCGCCTCGATCCCGCCGGCCACGAACGGGGTTGCCGTCACGCTGACGGACGGCTCCGCCTTGCACGCACCGCTGGCAGTGGTCGCCATCGGGCTGCATCCCGATGCCGGCCTGGCGCGGGCCGCCGGGCTGGCGCTCCATCCGGGCAACGGCGGCATCCAGGTCGACGCGCACTGCCGCACCAGCGCGCCGGGCGTCTTCGCCGCCGGCGATTGCACCAGCCAGTACCAGCCCCTGTTCGGCCAGGAAGTCCGGCTGGAGTCGTGGCAGAACGCCAACGAGCAGGCCCGCATCGCCGCCGCCGCCATGCTCGGCGTGGAGACGGCACCGGCCGCCGTGCCCTGGTTCTGGACCGACCAGCTCGGCTGCAACATCCAGATGCTGGGCGCGGTGGACCCCACGCTGTGCTACACCCTGCGCGGCAACGGCGCGGCGGACGGCGACGCCCCCAGATTCCTGTTGCTTGGCATGGCCGGCGCGCAACTGCGCCACGCTATCGCGGTCAATGCCGGCGGCGACCTGCGCCAGCTCCGCAACCTGATCGAACAACGCACCGCCTGCGACATCGGCCTGCTCCGCAACACCGCCATGCCCCTGAAGCAAGCGGTACGCGAGGCCGCCGCCGCGCTCGCTGGCCAGACCCAATCCTGAACGATCCCGAACGAGGAACCGACATGTACCAGACCCACGCGGTCATCAACCGCACGCCGCGCGCCAAGGATGCCGAACTGGCCGCCTGCCAGTGGCCAGAGGACGCCCTGCATTTCATCCCGGACTGGGTGTACACCAGCAACGCCGTGTACGACATGGAACTGGAAAAGATTTTCCGCGGCCGCTCGTGGAACTTCGTCGCGCTGGAGGCGGAGATCCCCAACGCCGGCGACTTCAAGCGTTCCTATGTCGGGCCCACGCCAGTCGTCGTGGCGCGCGCCGAGGACGGCTCGATCAATGTCTTCGAGAATCGCTGCGCCCACCGCGGCGCGGAGTTCTGCCGGCACGGCCAGGGCAATGCCAAGGAGTTCGTCTGCCCCTATCACCAGTGGTCCTACGATCTCAAGGGCAACCTGCAGGGCGTCCCGTTCAAGCGCGGCGTCAACCGCGCCGGCGGCATGCCCAAGGACTTCCGTAACGAAGACCACGGCCTGATGAAGCTGCAGGTGGCCACGCGCAATGGCGTGATCTTCGCCTCCTACGCCAGCGATATGGAGAGCCTGGAGGACTACCTGACGCCCGAGATCCTCAAGGATTTCGACGTGGTGTTCAATGGCAAGCCGCTCAAGATCCTCGGGTACTACAAGAATGAGTTGCCGTGCAACTGGAAGATGTACCACGAGAACCTGAAAGACCCCTACCACGCCACGTTGCTGCATTCCTTCCTGGTGGTGTTCGGTCTCCTGGTGGCCGGCAATGACTCCGCCATGATCGCCGACCCGGTGCACGGCCGCCACGGCACCATGGCCTCGGCCAAGAAGGAAGACAAGTACGCCGCGGTGAGCGAAGAGAACAAGAAGGAAATGCGCTCGTTCCACGAGGGCATGCGCCTGCAGGATGACCGATTCCTGGAATACATCAAGGAGTTCGACTCGCCGTGGTCCGTCACCATGCAGACCATCTGGCCAAACCTGATCGTGCAGCGCGAAATGAATACGCTGGGCGTGCGCCAGATCGTGCCCAACGGCCCGGACAGCATGCTGATGCAATGGACCATGTTCGGCTATGAGGACGACAGCGAGGAGATGACGCGGCACCGCCTGCGCCAGGGCAACCTGATGGGACCAGCCGGCTTCCTCGGCCTGGAAGACAACGAAGCGATGAAGTTCGTGCAGGAAGGCGTGCGCCGCTCCAGCACCGACCGCAACGTGCTGAAACTGGACCCCGGCCACGTCGGCACCGCCAACTCGCTGATCTCGGAATCCGCGATCCGCGCCATGTACCAATACTATCGCAGCGTGATGGGGTTCTGAACAGCATGACACCAACCATGACACCGACGGCTCATACCCTCTACCGCCCCTGCAAGCTGGAGCCCGCGCGCGCGCAGGCGCTGCGCATGGAGATCGATGCCTTCCACGCCGAATACTGCGCCGTGCTCGATGCCGGCCTGGTGGAATCGTGGCCGGATTTCTTTACCGAGGATTGCATCTACCGCGTCACAGCAAGGGAGAACGTGGAACTCGGCATGCCCGTGGGACTGGTCTACGCCGAAGGCCGCGGCATGATGCACGACCGCGCGGTGGCGATCGCGCGCACCCAGATGTTCGCGCCGCGCCATATGCTGCATCTTGTCACCAACACCCGCGTCACCGAGGAAACCGCGTATGGCGAGATCCATGCGCAAGCCAGCTTCCTGCTGCTGCAGACGCTGGTCGAAGGTCCCACCACCATCCACATGGCGGGCACCTATCACGACCGTTTTGCCCGCACCCAGGGCAATCTGCTGCTGGCCGAGCGCCAGGTCGTGTACGACACCACCATCATCGCCAACGACCTGGTCTACCCGGTGTAATCCGCGCGCACGGTGCGCGCAACGCTTTACATGATGCGCAGCACCGTGCGGCTGTAGTCATTGTTGGCCTCCACCAGCGTCGCCAGCAGGTCCATGAACACCTTGCGCTGCGCCGGGCGCAACGGCGCCAGCATGCGCTCCTGCGCGCGTTCCATATCGGCGCGCAGCGACGCCACCACCTCCTGGCCTTCCTTGGTCAGGTGCACGTGACGCGTGCGCCGGTCGGCCGGATTGTCCTTGCGCTCGACCAGCCCGCGCTCTTCCAGCCTGCGCACCACATCGGCCGTGGTGGTGCGGTCGAAGCCCACTTCCTGCCCCAGCGAAGTCTGGTCCAGCCCCGGCAGCACCGATAGCACCGTCAGGATGGCGTACTGCACCGGCGTGATGCTCGCCGACTTGCATTCCTCGAAGAACATGGCCACGTGGATCTGGTGCAGGCGGCGCACAAGAAAGCCTGGCCGGGCCCAGAGAAGCTCCTTGGCCGGGTCCGCTTCGGACGGCGCTTGATCCTCGACCGGGGGCGCGGTGTGCGCCGTTTGACGTTTCGCGGTGGACATTCCATTCACCAAATTGTTAGCATGCTGACAAGTATAGACGAGTGGCCCCGACATGGTGCCGGAACGCACCATGCCGGAACGGCCATGATGCGGATTGCCGCCGCCCTTCCTAAGGTACGCCACGCTTTCCACGCCGCAATGCGGACAAGCAGTCCCGGTACAACTTCACCGTTTCGCGTCCGAGCGGCCCGAGCGAGAAATTCGCCTCCACCCAGCGGCGCCCGCGGCGCCCCATCCGCGCCGCGAGCATCGGATCCGCCGCGAGCTGGCACATCGCGCCGGCCAGGGCACCCGAGTCGCGCGGCGGCACCAGGACGCCGTGGTCGCCGTCGATGAAGGTCTCGGGAATGCCGTCCAGTTCCGTGGCAATCACCGGCTTGCCGCAGCTCAATGCCTCAAGGATGACGAGGCCCAGCGCTTCGCTGCCCACGGGCGGATGCACCAGGACGTCGATCGCCTGCATCAGCGACGGCACATCGTGCTCGAACGGGAGGAAGTGGATGCGTCCCGCCAGGCCCAGAGCATCGGCCTCCCGGCGCAGTTGCGGGATCAGGTCGCCTTCGCCAACGCAGAGGAAATGCGATCTCGGGTGCCGTGCCAGCACCTGCCCCGCCGCCTTGACGAAGTAGGACTGCCCTTTGCCGTCAGGCTGCTGCGCCCCGCCGATCAGCGCATAGATCAAGGCATCCTGCGGCAGCCCCAGCGCCTGCCGGACCCGACAGCGCCGCATGGCGACCGCGCGGAAACGCTCGGTATCGATGCCGCAATATATCCGCCTGAGCCGCAGCGTTCGTTCCGGGTCCACCCTTCGCAGGGATTCCTGCACCGCGTCCGATACGGCGATCACGCTGGAAAACGCGGCAAGGTAGCGGCGCGTCCGTTCCTTGAGCCGGGTCATCAGGTGGCGCGTCACCACCACCGCCGCTTTGCGGCCGGACAGCATCCATGCCAGGATCGCCACCCAATAGTCGCGCCCATGGTGGGCGTGGATGACATCGATCCGCTGCTCCCGGATCGTCCGCGCCAGGATCAGCGGCCAGACCACGCGCTTCGCGCCCAGCGCCATCAAGCGCACGCCCGGCATGTCCTGCGCGGCGACGATCCACCGGGCGCGGGAAGGCACTGCCAGGGTCACTTCGCAGTCCTGAAGCTGCAACGCCCGGCACAGTGAAAGCGTGTGGGAATCGACGCCACCGCCGTTGAGCAGCGAGTTGAGCAAGAGCACGCGCAACTGGCCGGAGGCCGGGTCCGGATATGGCTCAAGCCGATTCATGGCGAACCGCCTCCTTGCCGCGTTGATCCTCATAAGCGGTGGCGAGCTTCAGCAAGAACTGCCCGGTATGCGAGGCGCGCGAAACCAACACCCGCGGCAGGCCGAACAGGTTGCCACCGACAGCGGCGCGGCCGCGCTGCGTGGTAACGGCACTCTGGTATCCGGCGCCGCGCACCAGGTCCACGACGTGCTTGTCGAACTCGCCGAAGGGATAGCAGAAGTGCCGCACCGGCATGCCCAGCGCGGACTCCAGTTCATGCTTGCAGCCTTCGATCTGGCCGCGCGCGGCAACGGTGCCTAGCCGGGTCAGGTCCACATGCGTGCGCGTGTGCGCGCCGACCTCCATGCCGGCCCGGGTCCAGGTACGTAGTTCGTCCAGCGTCATCAGCGGCTTCTCCGGCACGCCGATCGATGCATCCCAGGAATTGGTCTTGCCGACCAGGCTGCTGACCGCATAGCAGGTCGCGGTAAATTCGTGGCGCTGCAGCACCGGCAAGGCATGCTCGAGGTTGTTCCGATAGCCGTCATCCAGCGTGATGCCGACCACCTTGCCGGCCTTCTCGCCACGCAGGTAGGGCATCAGGTCGCACAACGCCAGGCCGCGATACCCCATCAGCTTGAGCAGGCGCATCTGCCATGCAAAGTCGCGCGCCGCCACCACGAGGC
>NZ_JBFTNE010000113.1:0-19993 GCF_056397325.1 Cupriavidus sp. 05N39 | reverse complement strand
CCACGAGGCCGCGCATCGGCGTGCCGCGAGGTGGCGGCGCGTCGATCTGGTGATACATCAGGATGGGGATTCGCGGCTTCATGTCTTCCCTCTGCGAATGAAAGTCGGATGCGATGCTAGAAGCTGTAGTTGAGCGAGGTCAGCCCGACATATGACTGCCTGGACTGCACGATCGGGCTGTTTGCGCTATCGCCCAGCAGGCGGCTCACCGAGACAATGCTGTGCACCGACCAGGCGCGCGATATCTCATAGCTCCAGGACAGCGACAGGCTGGCGCGGTCGAAACCCGCCTTGGTGGAATAGGGCCGGAAGCTGCTGTTGGCAGCCTGCGCGTCGGTCACGCCGAAGAAGGTCTGCGTATAGCGCCGCGAGCCGTAATGCAGGCTGGGACTGATGCTCACCAGGTGCCGGCCGGCCTTGTACACCGGCACGTCCATGTCGATATGGCCGCTCAGCCCGCGATCCCTGTTGGTCAGCGGCGCATCGAGGGTGATGCTGAGCGTGGCGTCGCCATAGATAGGCATGCCGACCTGGAACGCTCCCATGAACGATCCGGGGATACGGCCCATGCCTTTCAGGTAATCCGAACCGGGCAAATCGACTCGCTTGCGGTCGGTACGCCCAACGTCATAGTCGAGGCCGACAGAGGCGAACATGCCGTTGGAAAACTTGTGACCGTAGCCAATCCCCCCGCGCAGCGGGCTGACGAAAAACCCGTTGCCGAAATCCGCGCTGAACAGTGGCCCGATCACCGGCCTGTATTCGTTACTGCCTTCGTATCGCGGTGCCGCGCCGGCGACCAGCCCCACGGTGTAGACGTTCTCCGCCTGCACGCCGGCGCAACCGATTCCGCTGGCTAGAATTGCGCCGGTCCTTACATATTTACCAAGCATTCGTTTCACCCATGGCCCCTTGAACAAGCCCCAGAGTTTAGGGACGGGGGGCTACCCGTGTCTGTTGGAAAGTGACGCGAATATGTGCGGAATTGTGCGGATTTGTCTGGAGTTTATTTCGGCGCCAATTGGCAATTTGATCGCCGCTAGAATCGCATCGCCCAAGACGGCGATCGCGTAGCCTCGCGCGTTTCCGACGCACGCAAATCCGTTCACAATAGCCAGCGCCGGCCTGCCTGGCAGGAAGGAGTCAATGAATCCATGGTTCGCTCACTGCTCAAGCTCTACCTGGTGCTGATCCTTGGCGTAGCCGCCGGGCTCGCCGCGATCGACCATGTGCTGGTCCCGGCCTACCACCAGCAACTCAGCGAGACGGAACGCGAGAGGGAAAAAAGCTACAGCTACCTGCTTTCCCTCTATCTGGAGCGGTACGAAGGCGACGGGCGCCGGGCCGAGCTGACCAGGCTGCAAGACCATGCGAGCGAGAGCTTCGCCCTGATCGGCATGGACGCCGCGGGCCATCTTGGCGAGCGGCGGCTGCGCGACCTGCGCGATGGCAAGCTGGTATTCGGCACGGACGGCGACGACGCCTACCTGCCTTTGCACGATGGCCAGATCCTGCATATGAGCAAGCGGAATCTGGACTACACCAATATCGAGCTCATTGCATATGCACTGCTCGCCGGCACCACCTTGCTCGCCGTGGTTGCCTGGCTCTTCTATCACTGGCGCGAACTCAATGCCTTGCGCGAGGCGGCAAAGCAATTCGGCAGTGGCAAGCTCTCGACACGCGCCGGCTTGTCCAGGCGTTCCAACGTCTATCAGCTGGCCCGCCAGTTCGATGACATGGCGTCCCGCATCGAAGCCTCGGTCCTGCAGCAGCGCGAGATGATCCATGGCATTTCGCACGAACTGAAGACGCCGATCACGCGACTGGAGTTTGGCATTGCCCTGCTGCGGTCCGGCGACGCAAAGCAAGACCCGGCGCGGCGCGCCCGGGGCCTCGAAAAGCTGCGCGTGGATGTGCGGGAGCTGGACGAACTGGTGACAGAGTTGCTCACGCTCGGCCAGCTGGAGCAAGGCGCGACACCCGTGAGGCCAACGCTGGTCACCAGCGCGGAGATGATCGATAGTGTTGTCRCCGTCGTTGCGCGGGATACGGCAGACCGGGGGCTGGTCCTGCATGTGCGCAACAGCCGCCCGTATGCGCGCCACCTTTGCGACCCCCGCCTGGTGACGCGGGCGCTACTCAAGCTTTGCCGCAATGCGATCCGCAACGCGCGCGGCACCGTCGCCATCGAGGCCCATACCGATGCCGCCGGCACCCTGTCCCTCGTGGTCGAGGACGACGGCCCGGCCGTACCGCCCGAAGAGAGCGCGCGCATCTTCGAGCCCTTCCATCGCACCGCAGGCAGCGGCGACCGCCTCAACCGCGTCGGCCTGGACCTGGCGATCGTCCGGCGCATCGCGATGGCGCATGGCGGCCAGGTTTCGCTTGGCAGCGGCGAGGCAGGCGGCGCGCGGTTCGTGATCACGCTGCCCGCCCTGTACGCCTCGCCGGACACCGATGCGCGAGCGGCCGCGCAACCGGGCTGACCCGCTCAGAAACTGCGCGTGTAGGTCAGTTGAAAGACATCCAGCCCGGGATTGGGCCGCTTAATGCCCGCGTTGGAGAAATGCGAGTACCTGAACCCGATGCGATCCGCTCGCGATACCTGATACCCCAGGCCGACATGGTCCCCAAACTGGAAGGCCGTACTGATCTGCTTGCCGGCGAAGCTCGCGCCGCTGAATGCCGTCAGGCCCACCCCTGCCTCCAGGTAGATCCGCTCGCTCACCCAGCAGCGCAGCATCGGAATGGCGCTCGCTTGCCAGGCGCTGGCGGGCGTGCGGCCGCCGTTCGCCCACCAGTAGGACACGCCAAGCTCGCCGGTCAGGTCCAGGCGGCCCCAGCGCCCGCTGAACTGGTGGCTCCATAACGGCGAGCTTTCCCAATTCAGCGAGAGGCGCTTGTAGCCGTCGCCAAACCCCAGATGCATGCTGACCGCCCCCGGCAGGAACCGAGGCTGCGGATCCGCTGCATTTGCCAGTTCCGGTACACCGAGCATGGACAAAGCCACGCAGAGCGCGCCGCGCCATTTCATTCCCCTGGTGCCACCTGCCCGCCCGCCATCCGGATTTCGTACATCGCATTATTCATTGACATAGGCATTCATGATTCCCAATAAATGACCGGTCACGATACATAGAAATCCATAAATAATGATTAGAAAATCGTCCTGTTTTTGTGCATAAGTGTGCAGGCACTGGCCGCGCCTTCCCGCCCGTGCTGCCGGTCTTGCCAGGGGCAAAGACAAACAATCACGTCCTGGCACACTTTCATACAGTTAAGAATGGAATTCCCACAGACATGGCCGCGTCTGGCATCGAGAATGCGAGCCTGCCATTCCATCACGCACTCCAACCAGATGTCTAAAGAACCAGGACGTCTCCGGCGCCCCGTCATCGCCGCGCTGACCGCACTATCCGCCTTGGCCGCGCTGGCCTTCTGGCACCTGACGCCGGCCACGCAGCCCGAGTACATCACGGCGCTCGTGACCCGCGGCGACCTGGAGGTCTCCGTGCTGGCCAATGGCGTGCTGCAACCTGTGCGCCAGGTCGAGGTCGGCGCACAGGTCAACGGCCAGCTGAAATCGCTGAAGGTCAAGCTGGGGGACAAGGTCACGCGCGGCCAGCTCCTGGCGCAGATCGATCCCGTGCTGCTGGAGAACGCCCAGCGCCAGGCCGTCGCGGCACTGGCCAGCGGCAAGGCGCGGCGGGAGGCCAAGCTGTCGCGCTTGCGGCAAGCCCGCCTGCACTGGCAACGCCAGCGCGGCCTGCAGGCGCAGGAGGCGGCATCGCACCAGGAGCTTGAGATCGCCGAAGCCGACCTGCGCGCGCTGCAGGCCGAGCTGACCGCGCTGGATGCCGACATCGCCCAGCTGGACATCAAGGCCGAGTCGGCGCGGATCGATCTTGGCTATACCCGCATCGTCGCGCCGATGGATGGCGAGGTGGTGGCGCTCAATACGCTGGAGGGCCAGACCGTGGTGGCGTCCTACCAGGTGCCGACCATCCTCAAACTGGCGGACCTGGGCGCCATGACCGTCAAGGCGCAGGTGTCCGAAGCCGACGTGATCCGCATCGGCGACGGGCAGGCGGTCTACTTCACCATCCTGGGCGAGCCGGACCGGCGCTATCATGCGCGGCTGCAGGCCATCCAGCCCTCGCCGGAGAAGATCAATAACGCCGTGTTCTTCAACGCGCTGTTCGACGTGCCGAACCCCGAGCACAAGCTGCGCATCGACATGACGGCCCAGGTCGCGATCATGCTGGGCGAGGCCAGGAACACCCTGCTGGTCCCGCTGGCGGCGCTGGGCACGCGCGACAAGGATGGCACGGCTGCGGTACGGGTGCTGCGCGCAGGCCAGCACGTGGAGAGCGTGCAAGTGCGCACCGGCCTCGCCAACAACGTGCACGCCCAGGTGCTCTCCGGCCTGGTGGAAGGCGATCGCGTCATCACGGGCGATGCCAGCGCCATGGCCGGCAAGGGGGAGCCATGACACAGGCGCCCCTCCTGCTGCTGCAACACGTGGAGCGCAGCTACCGCGCCGGCGACCAGGACATCCCGGTCCTGCGCCAGATCAGCCTGGCCATCTGCGCGGGCGAGATGGTGGCCATCGTCGGCGCTTCCGGCTCGGGCAAGTCCACGCTGATGCATATCCTGGGCTGCCTGGACCAGGCCAGCGCCGGCCGCTACCTGGTAGCCGGGCAGGATGTCGCCGTGCTGGACGACGATGCGCTGGCGCGCCTGCGCCGGGAGCGCTTCGGCTTCATCTTCCAGCGCTACCACCTGCTGGCCCGGCTATCCGCGGCGGAGAACGTGGAAGTGCCTGCCATCTACGCCGCCACCGACCGCGCCGCCCGCCGTGCCCGCGCGCTCCGGCTGCTGGCCCGGCTCGGCCTCGGCGACCGCGCCGGCCATCGCCCCGCCCAGCTCTCCGGCGGACAGCAGCAGCGCGCGAGCATCGCCCGCGCGCTGATGAACGGCGGCCAGGTCATCCTGGCGGATGAGCCCACCGGCGCGCTGGACAGCCACAGCGGGCAGGAAGTCCTGGCGATCCTGCGCGAGCTGCATGCGCTCGGCCACACGGTCATCATCGTGACGCACGACATGGGGCTCGCGCGCAACGCCGGGCGCATCATCGAGATTGCCGACGGCCGTATCGTGGCCGACCGCGCCAACCGGCCGGCACCCTTCCCTGCCACCGGACAGGTGAACGCCCCCCGGCCGCCGGCCGCGGAGCCGGTGGCCAATGGCAGCGAAGGCGATGCTCCACCGTGGCGCACACGCGCGTGGCATGGATTCACCGAGGCGTTCGCCATGGCCTGGGGCGCGCTGCTCGCGCATCGCATGCGTACTGCGCTGACCATGCTGGGCATCATCATTGGCATCGCATCCGTGGTGTCCATCGTGGCGATCGGCGAAGGCGCCAAGCGCTATGTGATGAACGATATCCGCGCCATCGGCGCCAATACGCTGGAGATCTTCCCGGGCGCCGACTTTGGCGACGACCGCGCCGCCGGCATCCGTACCCTGGTGGAAAGCGACATCGACGCCTTGCACGCGCTGCCTTACGTGGACAGCGCCACGCCAGTCACCAGCAAGGTACAGCGGCTCAGGCACCGCAACGCCGACGTCAATGCCTCCGTGCACGGCGTGGGCGCGAGCTTCTTCCGCGTACGCGGCCTTGGCATGACGCAGGGCGCGCCCTTCCGGCCAGACGAGGTGCGGCAGCATGCGCAAGTGGTGGTGATCGACGAAAAGACGCGCCGCAAGCTATTCGGCAACGTGACGCAGGTGCTGGGCAAGATCGTGCTGGTGGGCAGCCTGCCCTGCGTGGTCATTGGCGTCGCGCGCGAGAAGAAAAGCATGTTCGACGACAACGGCAGCAGCCTCAACATCTGGCTGCCCTACACCACGGCTGGCAGCCGCTTGTTTGGCCGGGCGCATTTCGACGAAGTCTCCGTGCGCATCCGCGACGRCCAGCCCAGCGCGGCGGCGCAGCACGGCATCGAGCGCGTGCTGACGCAGCGCCACGGCAAGAAGGATTTCTTTACCTACAACATGGACAGCATCGTCAAGACCGTGGAACGTACCGGCCAGGCGCTCACCCTGTTCCTGTCGGCGGTGGCGGTGATCTCGCTGCTGGTTGGCGGCATCGGCGTCATGAACATCATGCTGGTCTCCGTGACAGAGCGCACCAGGGAGATCGGCATCCGCATGGCCGTCGGCGCACGCCAGCGCGACGTGCTGCTTCAGTTCCTGACCGAAGCCGTGCTGGTCTGCATGCTGGGCGGTGCGATCGGTACCTTGCTGGCCTATCTGATCGGGCTGGTGCTGGCGCTGCTGATGCCGCAGTGGCAGATGGTGTTCTCCGCAAGCGCGGTGGCTGGCGCTTTCGTGTGCTCGTCGCTGATCGGCGTGGTCTTCGGCTATATGCCGGCGCGCAATGCCGCGCGCCTGCAGCCGATCGAGGCGCTTGGCCATGAATAGCCGCCCGCGCAAGCTGCCGGCGAGGCGTCCTTTCTCGCTGTCGATGCTGCTGTCGATCATCGCGCTTGCCCTCGGTGGGTGCGCCGAGTTGCGCCCGCCTGTTGAAAACCCCGCGCTGGAAGTACCCTGGCAGTGGCAGCATGCGCCACGGCATTTGCTTGCCGCGCCTGCCGCCGGTGCCCTGGGGCCGGACGCGTGGTGGCAGTCCTTCGGCGACCCGCAGCTCAACGCGCTGGTGGCGTCGGCACTGGAAACCAACAACGATCTCGCCATTGCCGCGCTGCGGCTAGAGCGGGCCCGCTTGCTCGCGGGACTCGCCGGCACCAGCCGCCTGCCCGAGGTTGCGGCGGAGGGCCGGGCTACGCGCCAATGGGGGCTGGACGGCGGCGGGCGGCGCGACCAGTCGGCCATCAATGCCACCGTCAGTTACGAAATCGACCTGTGGGGGCGGCTGGCCAGCCTGCGCGGCGCCGCGGACTGGGAGGCTCGGGCCAGCGCAGCCGAACTCGAAGGCGCGTCGATCACTCTGGCCGCCACCACGGCCACGCTGTACTGGCGTGCGGGGCTGCTGAACCAGTTGATCGATATCTCGGACCAGAGCCTCGCGGACGCGCGGCGCACGCTGGAACTCATCGAGGCGCGCTACCGTGCCGGCGCGGTCTCCGGGCTCGACCTGGCGCAGGCCGAGCAGCAACTGGCCGCGCTGCTCGCCGAACGCACCAAACTGGACCAGGAGCGCAGCGAGAACCGCCAGGCCCTGGCCATCGTGTTCAACCGTCCACCGGAGCACGGCACGGCCGAGCCGCCGGGCCTGCCCACCAATGCGCTGCCGCGCATCGCGCCCGGCATCCCGGCGGCAGTGATCGGCAGGCGCCCCGACGTGCGGCAAGCGGAATGGCGCCTGCGCGCCGCTCTTGCGGACTCTGACGCTACGCGCGCCGGCTTTTATCCCAAATTGACGCTGACCGGTCTCGTCGGCACCAGCAGCGCGGCGCTAGCCTCGTTGCTGCGAGATCCCACCGCCCTGCTCGGCGCGGGCCTGAGCCTGCCCTTCCTGCAATGGGAGAAAGCAAGGCTGACGATACAGGTCTCGCAAAACGAATACCGGGAAAAGGTGGTGCGCTATCGCCAGTCGCTGTACACGGCGTTCGCCGAAGTGGAGAACGCGCTGTCCGGCCATGCCAGCCTGGCACTACGGGATCAGCGCCTGGCTGAATCCCTGCAGGCGGCGAGCCGGGCCGAACGGCTCGCCGCGGTCCGCTACCGGGCCGGCGCCACCGCGCTCCAGCCGTGGCTCGACGCCAAGGAAACGCGGCGCACGGCCGCGATGGCGGCGGCGCGGAATCGCTTCGACAGGCTCGTCAATGTCGCCACCCTGTACAAGGCGCTGGGGGGCCCGCCGGTGGAGGGAGATGGGTGAGGCTTGCTGGGTGTGGGCCGGTGCCAGGATCATGAAGATGTCACGGACCATCTCCCTGGTGAACATCCCCAAAGCGCAGCATCTTCCCGAGTTGCTGCTCCCTGTCGTCGTCGAAGCCACAGGTCCCGTCCCACGAGCGCGGGTTCTCGTACGTACCGAAAAGCATGTCCCACCATGTGATGTCGCCATAGTTGTTCTTGTGGCGCCCGGATTCGTGGTGGATGCGGTGCATTTCGGGACGCTGGAAGATGAGCCCGACCCACTGGGGCGTCCTGCAGTTCGTGTGATAGAAGAACTCGCCCGCAGCCGTGCACAGCGTATAAACGGCACCGGCTTCGGGTGACAATCCCAGTAACGAATACACGAGCAGACTGCCGATCATTGAGTTGACGACCATTTCTCCCGGGTGCTTGTAAAAGGAAGTGATCACCTCAAGTCGTTGCGGGCTGTGATGAATCTGGTGAAAGCCGCGCCAGAGCAGATCGTGCTCGTGCCGCCAGCGGTGCCACCAGTAAAACACGAAGGTCGCGATGAAATAAGCCACCAGGCCGCCGGCCACCGGCGACATATGCTTCGATAGATGAAAGACAGCCCGCGATGAAAGCCACTTCTCCCATGTCAAGCCCGCCGCGATCACAACGCACAGTTGGACGCCGTTGAGCGCTAGCACGCGAACGGGTCATGTCCGCACGCGTGGCAGTGTCCAGCCGATATGCAAGCGCTCCAGCACGAAACAAAAGGCAAACAACGAAAATACAATGATCAGCATGACGGTGTCCCCCGCTTTGCCGCCGGCTGCCGTGTTCTTACGGCATCCCTCTGCGTATCGAAGACAATGTGCATGAGCGGGCTTCGAAGCAAGCTCGCCGGCGTGACGGTGCACCGTTGCCACGGGATACGGCCGAGGTACCAGAGACGCCAGAATGCGAGCCTCGGATGCGAATTGTGACGCAGTAGCATTGCGAACGTCTCTACCTCGCCAATCTCAATATCCGTCGCTTCCCGGATGACTTCACGAACAAAGCGAGAACAAAACTGGCGGCGCGAATTCACGTTGAATCCGGTGTCGTAGAGGGTGCCCATCCTGCTAACAGCTGCCGCGATCAGCATGCTGCGATGCGCATCGCTGAGCGGTGTTGTGAGTCTTGCGACCGCACATCTTCCATGTTCGGAACGCTTCAGGAAAGACGTCATCGGCGTTGTCCGCGCAAGAGGAAACGTGCTCTCCGCAATTAATGGATCATCGCAGCGGTTGTCAACAATGATCCCAACGTGATTCGTCCATGAGTTCGTCGCGCTCGCCACTTCCAGGAAAGGTCGTGCAGTCACACGGATGAAAATCAGGTCTCCAATCTGAAGAGCGCCCGCCGGAGGTCCACCCGGCAGTTCAGACGTGCACGGCGTGGGGGGCGAACCCGCGCGCATGCCAACCATACGGATAGTCCTGATCATCCTGGCGCCTATGGTCATACTGGCCTCCTTGCTTTTCCAATGGCGCGCAGTATGCGAGGAGGTCGCGAATTTCGCACCTTCTTTTCCAGAAAGTGCTTACAATGATACTTTTGGTATCGTATATCAATACTTTCATGACCGAGGTTACTCAGCTCATTGCGACCATCAAGCAGCGCCTCAAAGCTGCGGGAATGACTTATCGCGACGTTGCGCAAGCGCTTGGCCTATCGGAACCTAGCGTGAAGCGCCTGCTGGCTGGCGGACGCCTGACGGTCGAGCGACTCGCCCAGTTCTGCGATCTGCTCGGTCTAACGATGGCGGAATTGCTGCAAGAAGCAGAGTTGTCACTGCCGCGCCTGCATCAGCTTACGCGTGAACAGGAAGCGCAACTCGTATCGGATGAGAAGTTGTTGCTGGTGGCCGTGTGTGCGCTGAATCACTGGTCGCTGGAAGACATGATGTCGGCCTATCGCCTGTCGATAACCGAGTGCATCAAGAACCTGCTCGTGCTGGACCGGATGGGCCTGGCGCATCTGAAACCGGGAAACCGGATACGTCTGCTCGTCGCGCGGGACTTCGATTGGTTGCCGGACGGCCCTATCCGGCAATTCTTTTTGCAGCAGGGCTTACCCGATTTCATGGATAGCGGATTCGACGGGCCTGACGAGACCATGAACTTCGCTCACGGCATGTTGACGAAGTCCGCATACTCCCATTTGCGGGTCGAACTGGACAGGATGCGCAGCAAGCTGGCAGCGCTGCACAACGAATCCGCGGCCGCCCCTCTGACTGAGAAACGCGGAACCGCGCTGCTGCTAGCAATGCGTGTATGGGAACCGGATGCGTTCAGAGCGCTTAAGCGGATTCCTGAAGCGGGGGGGTAGCCGATAGGCGGAAATAACGCCGGGCGGTCCACAAACCCTGAAATCGCAGCACGGACGGGACGTCCGTTTGTCGAACTCGGCCGCCGGACCATCCCCGGAACTCACACCCTCATCCTGCCCACCGCCACCCGGTCCGCCTCGGCACTCTCACCCAGGAATTCGGCGAAGAACCAAAGCTATCCACCACCCTGCCGGCCATATTCGTCGTGGACACATTCACCATCGCCACGGCGCAGTCCACTTCGGGGGAGATTGTTGCCCCTTGCAGTTCATTTGATTGAACAAGTGGCCCAAGTAAGCGCCAAGACAATCGCGGAGACCATCGCGAGTACGCCCACGCTGGCCCGGCGTCGCCAGACCGGTGTTCGATTCGGCCTCATTGCCAACCCTACGGCGAGCGCACCCACAGCGGGCATAAGGACGGCTGTCCCGATCATGCCAAGCGCGATCCAGGTCGGACAGAGTTCGTTGCAGCGTGGAGTCCAGAAGCGCCACAACGCCATGCCGATCGCCACGCCAATGAAGGCTGATGCCGTCACCACGAATAGCCTTGCCCTCACTTCACCTCCCAAAACAGTATCTCTGTTGCCTTGCCAAGATCAGAATAACCAGGTCCGCTTTCCCATCCTAGGTTAAAGCGGAAGAAGTTGGTCGCCGCTCCCCTGATACTCCCTGACGTCATCCGGGATCCGTTCCACAGGTCGATATGACCACCGCTCTGGCCCGACTCGCCGTCCCGCGTCCAGTAGTTCTTGAACGCAACTATGCCAGTGCGCCCGTTGATTTTCTTCTGCCAGTCAGCTCCGGTGATGTTCTCCGGTGCGCCGATGCCAGCCAGGGGCTTCAGCCGCAACCATTCCGCCATCTCTGAAGCCAGAACAGCCGTGCGCTTGCCGTCCAGGCGAATCTGGCCCTTGCCACGGAATGACTTCATTTCTATCCCTACCCTATGCAGGGTCACGCTCATCCGAATCGCGCACTGATTCTTAAAGGCGGGCGGCACGTCTCCTGTCTTGGGATCGACGTATGGCGTTCCTCCCGGATAGGCCGCCCACAATTCGGCAAATGAGACAGTCCTGAGCTGCACCTCCGCTTTGGAGTCCACTTTTGTATTGGTCGGCACCTGCTTTTTTTTGTTAGGCATCTTCGTCTCCAAGATGCTTTTCCAACGCTTCATCCCCCCAATAGACCGTCAGCGAGCCGGTGGCCATCGTAGCAATGCGAGGCAGCCGTCCCTGCTCGTCCGTGTGGCCGAACAATCCGCGGCCATCTGACGTTTCCACAAAATACGGATAATCGGCAATTGGTCCGCTCGGACTCACCGCTATCACCAACTCGTCGAAATTCTCCGGAACCTGCGCTCCCGTAGCTGCGACTCCCGCAATACCTGAGCCACGCATCTCGGATGCACCATCGCGCGCGCCCATATCCTCGAACCACTTCTCGCCGGCAAGCTCTGCAACGATGCGCTGTGGGCGTGGGCACTTGCACATCACCACATCGCCGTCCAGGGCAATCTCGCCCATGAACTGCATCCGACGCGGCCCGCCCGCCTTGGCAATTGTGCCGGTGCTCTTGCAGGCTTCGCAGTAAGCCAGGCCTCCGATCAGTGCGGCCTGGTGGCCGGCATCACCAAAACTGCAGCGTCGGCTTGCATATGGCAGGATCGTCCCGCCGCGCTCCAGTGCGTCGCCAACGCAGGCAATTCTTCGCATCATGGCTGGGCCTCCCAAATGCCGGCGGTCCGCTTGTCTTTCTGCATATGCTCTCCCTCTGGGTTGTTCACGGCGGGCAGGTGCCTGCAAACATTTACGCCCAATGCACCACCGAAATCAATCAGACGAATCCGAATCTGCAATGACAATTTTCGTTATGCATGTCTTGCATGCGAATCCTAAAAAAACGCCCATGCTGCTTCTGCGTGCGGCAATGCACTTAATGAGATCGACGACATTTGGCGACTGTGCTCATGAGAAATGCTTAGTTCATTGGATCGCGGTTCGGGAATATAGTCCGTGGACCCTGGCGCCATGGCAGGGCATCTCCTTTCCGCCACTGGCGCCTCAGCAAACCGCCGAGAATGCACTCACCGATGAACGCACTGCCAGACCCTGCACATCAAGCCGATTATCAAACCCGGCAGAAATCCACCGGGATGTCCGGCAAGACCGCAGTCATCATCGGCGGCACCTCCGGCATCGGCCGCGCCGTGGCGAACCGCGTTATCGCGGCCGGCGGCGCGGTAATCCTCGGCGGCCGCTCGCGAGAGACGCTCGACGCGGAGCTGGCCCGCATCGCCGCGGCCGGCGGCACCGCCTCCGGCCATGTGGTCGACATGGCCGCGCAGGAATCGGTAGCCGCGTTCTTCGCCAGGATTCCCCGCCTCGACTACCTGTTCGCGCCCGGCGCGGCCTACCAGGTTGCCTCCATCCACAGCGATGACCACGACGCGGTGGAAAGCCCCTTTCGCAGCAAGTTCTGGGGCCAGTACCACGCCGTGCACGAAGCCGTGCCCAAGATCTCGCCGGACGGCGCCATCGTACTGATGTCCGGCGCCGCGGGCGCGCGACCTATCAAGGGTGCCTCGGCGTACGCGGCTTGCAATGCCGCCATCGAAGGCCTCGGGCGGGCCCTTGCGCTGGATCTGGCGCCGGTGCGGGTCAATACCGTTTCGCCGGGGACCATCGACAGCGACCTGTGGCAGCGCCGCCCTGCCGAGTTGCGCGCGCACGCCTTCGACAGCTACAGCCGCAGCACCGCGCTTTGCCGGGTCGGCGGCGTGGACGAAGTGGCCGACGCAGTGCTGTTCCTGTTCGGCAATGGCTATACGACGGGAACGACCCTGTTCGTCGACGGCGGCTACGTGTTGCCCTGACCGCTGCCGCGCGTGGCGCCGTCGTCCTCGCCGGAATTCGCATACCATGCCGGAGTGCGCCGAAGGCCCGCTGCCGGCGGCCGGTATCAATGACATCGGAGGAGAGACGAGATGGACTATGTGAGCTTTGGCTCGACGGGACTGAAGGTATCGCGGCTGTGCCTGGGTTGCATGACCTATGGCGTGCCGGAGCGCGGCAACCACCCCTGGACGCTTGGCGAGGAAGCCAGCCGCCCGTTGATCCGGCAGGCGCTGGAAGCCGGCATCAATTTCTTCGATACGGCCAACGTGTATTCCGACGGCACCTCGGAGGAAATCGTCGGCCGTGCGCTGAAGGATTTCTCCAGCCGCGACGACGTGGTGATCGCCACCAAGGTGCATGGCCGCATGCGTCCCGGCCCGAACGGGGCGGGCCTGTCGCGCCGCGCCATCCTGGCCGAGATCGATAACAGCCTGCGCCGGCTGGGTACCGACTATGTCGACCTGTACCAGATCCACCGCTGGGACCCGCATACGCCCATCGAGGAAACCCTCGAAGCGCTGCATGACGTGGTCAAGGCGGGCAAGGCGCGATATATCGGCGCTTCGTCTATGTATGCCTGGCAGTTCTCCAAGGCGATCTACACCTCGCGCCTGCATGGCTGGACGCAGTTCGTCAGCATGCAGGACCATGTCAACCTGCTGAACCGGGAGGAAGAGCGCGAAATGCTGCCGCTGTGCGCCGCCGAGGGCATCGCGGTGATGCCGTGGAGCCCGCTGGCGCGCGGCCGCCTGACACGGCCGTGGCAGGCCGGCAGCGCCCGCGAGGAAAGCGACGCGTTCGGCAGGTCGCTCTATCGCCATACCGAGGAGGCGGACCGCAAGGTAGTGGAGCAGGTGCACGCCATTGCGCAGGCGCGCGGCGTGCCGCCGGCGCAGGTCGCGATGGCATGGCTGGCGCAGAAGCCGGGGATCACGTCGCCGATCCTTGGCGCGTCGAAGCCGAACCATATCGAGGATGCCGTGGCGGCGCTGTCGCTCGGGCTGACCGGCGCCGAGATCGCCGCGCTGGAAGCCCCCTATGTGCCCCACGCGCCGGTGGGCTTCTGAGCCGGCCGTCATCGTGGCCGCCCCCGGTGGCTACCGGTGGCCGGTCACTCTCCGGACGGCTGCATGGCAGCCGCGCCGGTATCGCGCGTGATCAGCCGCAAACCGCTGGCAATGCTGGCCACGCCGGCGAAGCCAGCGCCAATCCCGAGCGCCAGCGTGGGCCCGTGGCGGCCCGCGATGCCGAAGCTCAGCGCTACCAGCGCCGCGCCGGTGGCCTGGCCAAGCAGGCGCGCGGTCGCGATCACGCCACTGGCGCCGCCGCTGCGCGAGCGCGGCGCGCTCGACATCAGCGCGTTGAGGTTAGGCGACTGGAAGAAGCCAAAGCCCGCGCCGCAGATGGCCATGCGGATGCCGATATCCAGCGCACTGGGATGCGCCGGCAGCAAGGCCAGCGACGCCATGCCCATGCACATGACGGCCAGCCCGACGCCGCCAAGCAAACCCGGCGGATAACGGTCCGACAGCCGGCCCGCCAGCGGCGCCATCAGCGCGACAACCGCTGACCACGGCGTCATCAGGAAGCCGGTCTCGATCGGGCTGCGCCCGAGCACGCTCTCGAAATAGAACGGCAGCGATACAAAGGCCAACCCCTGCGCCGCGAACGAGAAGATCGCGGTCATGGTCGACAGTGCAAACATGGGGCGCTTGAGCAGGTCGATCGGCAGCATTGGCGCGGGATGGCCGCGCTCGCGGCGCAGCAGCAGCACGAACGCCACGAGGAACAGGGCCACCGCCGCCAGCGACTGATGCAGTGGCGCGCGCTGCGCGCCCTCCCCCAGTGCAAAGATCAGCGAGGCGAACATGACCACGTTCAGCCCCGCCGCGACGCGGTCGAAACGATGCGCGCCGCGCACCGTCTGCGGCAGCGCGGGCCATGCGATATAGAGCGCCAGCAGGCCGATAGGCAGGTTCACGGCGAACAGCCAGGGCCAGGGTCCGAGCGAAAGGATGATCGACGCCACCGTCGGCCCGACCGCGAACGATACGCCAACCACCAGCGCATTCAGCCCGACCCCTCGCCCCAGCCGGTGTGGCGGAAAGATCGCGCTGATCAGCGCGGCGTTCACGCTCATGATGGCGCTCGCGCCGACGCCCTGCAGCAGCCGGGCGGCGGCCAGCGTCGGCAGCGACCAGGACAGCGCGCAGACCACCGAAGCGGCGATAAACAGGATCAGCCCGCCAAGGTACACACGCCGGTGCCCGACGATGCCACCGAGCGCGGCGAAGGGCAGCAGCGTGGCCACCATGGCAAGCTGGTAGGCATTGATGACCCACACGGATGCCGCGGGCGTCGCGTGCAGGTCGGCCGCGATGGCCGGAAGTGCTGTGTTGGCGATCGCCGTATCGAGCGTGGCGAGGGAGACTGCCACCAGGATGGCAGCCATGCCGCGGCGTTCGAGCGGCGTCATGGCCACATCCGCGGCACGGGCTGGGGGATTGGAATCCGCAATGTTCGACACTGTCTTCACCGGTTACCGCCGCGGCCGGACCGCGCCGATGCGCCACCGCCCTGCCGCTACAAGCTACTCGCTATTGTCTGATACATGGAGCATGGTTAATGCGCGCGAAATGGGGGAAAACGGCAAAAAACGGCGAAAACCATGGCAAGCCAACACAATACGGGAAAACGCGAACATCTGCTGGCGGCGCGCCCGCCGCCAGCTTTCAAGTGCCGGCCAAGCCTATGCCGCGGACCACACCGCCAGTTCGTAGCCGTCCGGGTCCCGGAAGTGGAAACGCCGGCCGCCCGGGAACGAGAACACCGGCCTGACCACGGTGGCGCCGGCAGCTTCCACGCGGCGCTGGGTCTCGGCCAGGTCGTCGGCATAGAGGATCACAAGCGGTCCGCCGGGGCGGACCTCTTCGCCGGTGGTGAAGCCGCCGGTCAGCCGGCCATCGCTGAATTCGCAATAGGTAGGGCCGTAGTCGGTGAAGGTCCAGCCAAAGACCCCGCCGTAGAACGCCTTGGAACGGGCGATGTCGCTGACGTTGAATTCGATATTGTCGATCTGACGGTCCTGGCCTCTGGTTCCCATGGCGACTCCTTGATGTCGGATGTTGGATTGATGGGCGCCATGATCGCCCAGGCACAGCCAAAAAGCTTGAATAAAACGGCCACTCAAACCCGCAGCTGGCGCAACAGGGYCGTCGCGGTCATGCCGCACAGCGACTGGATCTCCCGGCTCAGGTGCGCTTGATCGGCATAGCCCGCGTCCGCGGCCAATGCGGCCAGGCCGCCATCCGCCGATACTCGCGCCAGCGTCAGCGCGTGCTGGAACCGCAGGATCCGCTCAAGGGTCTTTGCGCCATAGCCGAAATGCTCGATGCTGCGGCGCCTGAGCGTGCGTTCGCTGAGGCCCAGCCGGCGCGACAGCTGGGGCATGGTCTCGCCCGCCGTGCCGGCATTGGCCTGCACCAGGGAAAAGATGGCTGCCGCCTCGCGGCTCGGGGTGGCGACACGCGGCGCCAGATTCGCCAGCTGGCTCTGGAATACCTCGGCACGTTGCGTGCCGGCCTCGGCCATCCGCCCGGCAAATTCAAGCGCGCGCCGGCCCCACAGGTCGGCAAGGTCGACCTCGCAACCGACAATGTCCGACAGGGCCAGGCCCAGCCAGTGCGGCGCGGCGCCAGGCTGGAAGCGCGCGCCCAGCACCGTCGCGCCCGGCGCCAGGTCTGGCCTGGCCGCCGTGATGTCCGGCCCGACGACAAGCAGCCGGCCGTCGCGCCAGAGCAGATCCACGCAGCCGTCCGGCACCACGGCGACCGCCCCGGCGTGACCGGCCGGCAAGGCGCTGGCCCATACGCACTGGAAATGCGCCTGCAGTTCCGGCCGGGGCGTGGCTTCGCAATACCGGCCAACGGTGCCGGCCAGCGCGGGCACCTCTCGCGAATCGCTTGCTTGCATTACTCTCTGTCCGGGAGAACTTACGGATTGCAGGCAATGCCCGCCAATAGTCGAATGCTGGAATAGTGGATTAGCGGCATTATCCCATTCTGCAAAGGAGAGACTTATGAAGATAGGATTGGTTTCGGACCTGCATCTTTCGGTTTATCCGATGGACTTTCCGAACCCCGATGTGGACGTGATGATACTGGCCGGCGATATCTGGCGGCCCAGGGAAGCCATGGCGTGGGCCGCCGCCGCGCGCCTGCCGACGCTGTATGTGGCGGGCAACCATGAGTTCTACGGCAGCGACCTGGCGACCACCATGGACGCCCTGCGCGCAGGCGCGGCCGGAACGAGCGTGCAGGTGCTGGAACGTACCGAATGGCACTACCGTGGCGTGCGCTTCCTGGGCTGTACGTTGTGGTCCGACTACCGCCTGTTCGCCTCGGCGCAGCAGCGCGAGGATGGCCTGCGCGACGCCCAGTCCCTGATGCGGGACTTCTCCCGAATCCGCGTGGCGCCGGATTTCGAGGAGCGCTTCACGCCCGCCACGTCGCAAGCCCTCTTCAGGGATTCGGTAGCCTGGCTGGACGAGCGGTTCCAGGCCGGCCACGACGGCAAAACGGTCGTCATCACCCACTTCGCGCCGTCGCCGCTGAGCATCAGCCCCAAGTTCGCCGGCTCGCACCTCAATGCCAGCTTCGTCTCCGACCTGAGCCGGGAGATCCAGGCCTGGCAGCCGGACCTCTGGGTGCACGGCCATACGCACGACAGCTTCGACTACAAGGTGGGCGCCACCCGCGTGGTGTGCAACCCCCGGGGCTATGCGCGCGAAGGCAAGCTCGAGAATCCGCGCTTCGATCCCAATCTTGTCATCGAACTGTGATAGGCCCAGGATCGGCCTGACATGGGCAACGCAGGCCGGATCGCCGCCGCGTTTGCGGCGCGGGCGCTGCGTCATCCCGCAGCCGGCAATCCACTTGGGACTTTCCCTTGGTTTGCGGCACAAAGCGCACTCTTTGACCTTCCTTCCGGAACGGGCATCTCGCGATCGGCGCCGTTGTTTGCTACTGTCTGGTCCGCAGGCAAGCAAGGCGGGCCTCGCCCGCCACATCCCTGTGCCGTCCGGGCCGGCCACGCACCGGCCCCTGGTCTGGCGGCAAGCTCGAAACAGGAGACAACATCAATGAGGCCCAGGGCTCTGGAACCGACCGAATCAGTACTTCTTGCCTTGATGGACAGCGTGCGCGAGTGGCAGCGCGTGCTGGACCAGACTCTCTCCGATGTAGGACTCGACTATTCCAAATGGATCTTGCTTCGCGCGATCCGTCAGGACGAGTTCGTTCGCCACGAGCCCCATCTTGGCCCGATGCTGATTTCCGCTCCACAGTCTGAAAACCTCCTGCACACATTGCACGCGGATCACTGGATCGAGTTCGATCCCGCCGGCCAGCCCTTTATCCCCGCGGGCGCCGTACCCAGGGTAGAGCGTGTGTGGAGCGGCATGAAAGCACTGCACTCGGTATCGGTAGCGCCGTTCAGCACCGAGGAACGCACCGCCCTCACCGCTTCCTTGAGGCGCATGAAAGCCACCTTGCACGATCACAGCCTGCGCCTTGGGCGGCAGGCGGAACAACGGGTGGAGCCGGCGCACTGATGCGTGCTTGCAGGGGCGGCAACGCCAGCCCCCGGCAAGCGGCATCGGGAGCGCTGCGACCAATGCCCCTACCTGCCGCCGTTGAATAACGGCGATGCTTCGATGCGTTCCAGCATGCCGCGCGCCGCGCTGGTCAGTGGCCGGTTGGCCCTGACGATCAGGCGCGATTGCGCGGCCTCGAAGATGGGATTGGTGGTACGCAACGCAACCAGTTCGCCTTTGGCGACTTCCTTCACCACCGAGTTCGCCGACGTGAAGGTCAGCCCGAGGCGGCACTCGACGTAACGCTTGAGCGTCAGGATCGAGTTGGCGACGAAACTCGGGGTCAGGACGATATTCTCGGAAAGCTCCGCCATCTCGATCAACTGGCGCAAACCGAAGCCCGGCGCCATCAGCGCGACCGGATAGCGCGCGACGTCCTTCAGCGCGGGCCGCTTGCGCTGGCGCGCCAGTGGGTGATCCGGCCAGGCGATGACGCACAGCGGATGCGTGCGCGAATTGACCACGCGAACGGCGGGATCCGCGGGCGGGCCGAAGACCACGCCGATATGCGCGTCGTCATGCGCCACGGCGCGCACCGCGTCGGAGGCGCCGGCCACGCGCAGTGAGACGCGGATGCCGGGATGCTGGCGGCAGAATTCGTCCACCACGCCGCTCATCAGGATATCGACGAAACCTTCGCTGGCGACAAGCTGGATGTCGCCGCGCTGCAGGCCGTTTACCTCATCCAGCCGGGTCATCAGCGCCTGCTCGCTGGCCTGGCGGTCGCGGCAATGGTCCATCACGATGGCGGCGATTTCGGTGGGGACGATGCCGCGGCCTTTGCGTTCCAGCAGGGCTACGCCGAGTTCTGTCTCCAGGAGCTGGATCTGGCGGCTGACGATGGAGGGTTCGACGCCGAGGCGTTCGGCGGCACCGCGGACGGAGCCGGTGGTGACGGCTTCGAAGAAGTATTGCAGGCGTCGGGGGCTTAGGCCGCCTTCCATTTTTTGGTTCCTTGGTTTTTGGGTGGTTGGTTTGTGGTGGATGGCTTCGAAGGCTTTGCTACAACTTCAACTTCAACTTCCAAGGCTTAAAACCTTAAAGTCAAGGGCGGTTTCACCCCCCTGCGGGGGGCGACCTACTTTCTTGTCTTGCCAAGAAAGTAGGCAAAGAAGGCGCGCCGGATGGGGCGACACCCCCTCGGGATCCGGCGAAAAGAGCGGCCGGGACCCAAACTCGCATCGCCTTAAGGCGATAC
>NZ_JBFTNE010000112.1:0-22533 GCF_056397325.1 Cupriavidus sp. 05N39 | reverse complement strand
GTATCGATACTGCGCGCCGGCAACGGTTTCCTGGATGGCATGCTGGAGTTGCTGCCGGCCGCGCGGGTAGGGCACATCGGCTTGTACCGCGACCCCGAAACGCTGGAGCCGATCGAGTACTACTTCAAGATCCCGGAGGATATCCACGAGCGGCTGGTGATCGTGGTGGACCCCATGCTGGCCACCGGCAACTCCGCCATTGCCGCGCTCAATCGCCTGAAGGAAGCCGGCGTGAGCACGCTCAAATATGTGTGCCTGATCGCGTCGCGGCAGGGGCTGCGTGCCCTGCAGGCAGCGCACCCCGACGTGGCCATCGTCACCGCCGCCATCGACGAGGAGCTCAACGAGCACGGCTACATCGTGCCCGGCCTGGGCGATGCCGGCGACAGGCTCTACGGCACCAAGTAATGGAAGCGCCGGCCACGGCGCCGCCGCCATGCTTTCCGCTGCCGCGGGAGGCGGCGGGCGGCCGTATCCGCCAGGAGAACGAGGCGCTGATCCTGCACGCGGCCGAGCATGTGTTCGCGCGGGCCGGGTTTGCCGGTGCCACCATGAACGAGATCGCCACGCGCGCCGGCGTGCCGAAATCCAACCTGCATTACTACTTTCGCACCAAGCAGGCGCTGTACCGGGCGGTGCTGGCCCATACGCTCGCACTGTGGCTGTCCGAGACCGACATCATCGACGCGGGGCAAAGCCCGCAGATAGCTCTTGAACAGTACATCCGCGCCAAGATGCGGTTGTCTGCGAGCCATCCCGACGCCTCGCGCGTATTCGCCAATGAACTGCTGCACGGTGCGCCGGAAATCCGCGATGTGCTCAACGGCGCGCTGCGCGCGCTGGTGGCGCGCAAGGCCGGCGTGATCCGTGAGTGGATCGCGCGTGGCGAGATGGCCAGCGTGGATCCGCAGCACCTGTTTTTCACCATCTGGGCCGCCACCCAGACCTATGCCGATTTCGAGTCGCAGGTATGCGCCGTGCTTGGGGTGAGCCACCTGGGCCAGCGCGACTACGAACAGGCCACTGACCATCTTGTGCGGCTTTTGCTGCGCGGATGCGGGCTGGAGTCGGCCGGCCTGGCCACGGAGTTATCGTCAACAAGGGGAGAACGTCATGAGGTTTGAGGGTAAGCGCAGGACCTGGTTGAAATTCGCGGCGGCCGCCGCCAGCGTGGCCGCCCTTGGCGGCGCCGCGCCCGCGCAGGCGCAAGCCAAGCTGAAGGTGGCGGCGGTGTATACCGTGCCGGTCGAACAGCAATGGGTGTCGCGGATTCACAAGGCGCTCAACGAGGCCAAGGCACGCGGCGAGATCGACTATGTATTCTCGGAGAGCGTGTCCAATGCCGACTACGAGCGCGTACTGCGCCAGTATGCCGAGCAGGGGTCGGCGCTGATCCTGGGTGAGTCCTTCGCCGTGGAGGCGGCGGCGCGCAAGGTGGCCAAAGACTATCCCAAGACCGCCTTCCTGATGGGCTCCTCGGGCAAGCCGCAGGCGCCGAATTTCTCGGTGTTCGACAACTACATCCAGGAGCCTTCCTACCTCACCGGCATGATTGCCGGCGGCATGACCAAGACCAACCACATCGGCATGGTGGGTGGCTATGCCATCCCCGAGGTCAACCGGCTGATGCACGCCTTCATGGAAGGCGCGCGCGAGGTGAATCCGAAGGTCAGGTTCACCGTCAGCTTCATCGGTTCCTGGTTCGATCCGCCCAAGGCCAAGGAGGCGGCTTTCGCCATGATCGACAAGGGTGCCGACGTGCTCTACGCCGAACGCTTCGGCGTATCCGATGCCGCCAAGGAAAAGGGCAAGCTGGCAATCGGCAATGTCATCAACACCCAGCCGCAATATCCCGCCACGGTAGTGGCCTCGGCGCTGTGGAATATGGAGCCCACGGTCGGCGCGGCGCTTGGCAAGGTCAAGGCGGGCCAGTTCAAGAGCGAGGACTACGGTCCCTACTCGCTGATGAAATTCAAGGGGGCCGAACTGGCGCCGCTGGGCACGTTCGAAGGCAAGGTTCCCGCCGATGTGATGACCAAGGTGAGGGCCAGGGAGAAGGCCATCCTCGACGGCAAGTTCGCAGTCAAGGTGGTGGAGACGGAGCCGAAGTCGACGCAGTGAGGGCGGCTTTCGCCTCGCTATTCCCCGCCGCTGGCTTGCCCCCTTTCCTCCGCCTGGGAGCGAAGAGCAAGCCAGCGCAACCTGACCGCCACATCGATCAACCACCCATGCAAGTCCCCATCCTGCGCCTGAGCAACATCACCAAGCGCTTCGGCCAGCTGACCGCCAATGACGATATCTCGCTGGAACTGCGGCGCGGCGAAGTGCTGGCCCTGCTGGGCGAGAACGGCGCCGGCAAGAGCACGCTGGTCAGTATCCTGTTCGGGCACTACGTGGCCGATGCCGGCACGGTGGAGGTCGACGGCCAGCTTTTGCCGCCCGGCCAGCCACGCGCGGCGCTTGCCACCGGCATTGGCATGGTGCACCAGCATTTCACGCTGGCCGACAATCTCTCGGTACTGGACAACATCATGCTCGGCACCCAGCCGCTGTGGCATTGGCGCCTGGAACGGCGCGCGGCGCGTGACAGGGTGCTGGCGCTGGCCGAGCGCTTTGGCCTGGCCGTGCGGCCGCAAGCCAGGGTGGGCGAGCTGTCGGTGGGCGAGCGCCAGCGCGTGGAGATCGTCAAAGCACTGTACCGCGGCGCCCGCGTGCTGATCCTTGACGAGCCCACCGCGGTGCTGACGCCGCACGAGTCCGAAACGCTGTTCGCCACGCTGGCGCAGTTGATTGCCGAGGGGCTGTCGGTGATCTTTATCAGCCATAAGCTCGACGAAGTGCTGCGGGTGTCCGATCGCATCGCCGTATTACGCGGCGGGCGGCTGGTGGCGCAGTGCACGGCGGCGCAGACCAGCAAGGCCGAACTGGCGGAACTGATGGTGGGCCGGGTGGTGGCCATGCCGGAACGCGCCGCGCGGCTGGACGCGGACGGTGCCAGTGAGGCGCCCGCCGTGCTGGCGTTGCAGAAGATTGGCGCGTGTGGCGCGGACGGCCGCGCGCTGTTGCGCGAAGTCAGCCTGCAGGTACGGGCTGGCGAAATCGTGGGCATCGCCGGCGTGTCCGGCAACGGCCAGGCCGCGCTGGCGGAACTGACCAGCGGCACGCTGGCGGCCGCCGAGGGCCATGTCACGTTGGCTGGCAAGCCAATGCCGGCATGGCCGCGCGCATGGATCGAGGCAGGCGTGGCGCGCGTGCCGGAGGACCGCCACGCGGTGGGCGTGATCGGCGACCTGACCGTTTGGGAGAACGCCGCCAGCGAGCAACTCGGCGAGCCGCGTTTTTCTCGTGGGGGGGTGATCCGGCGCGCGGCGGCGCAGCGGTTTGCGCGGGAACTGGTCGCGCGTTTCGACGTGCGCACCGCCGGTATCGACGTGCCGGCCCGGACCATGTCGGGCGGCAATATGCAAAAGCTGATCCTGGGCCGGGCGCTCTCGGTGCGGGGCGAAGGGAGGGTGCCGCTGCTGGTCGTGGCCAGCCAGCCCACCTGGGGGCTGGACATCGGCGCGGTGGCCTATGTGCGCGCGCGCCTGCTCGATGCAGCGCAAGAGGGCGCGGCCGTGTTGCTGATCTCGGAAGACCTCGATGAACTCCATGCGCTGGCCGACCGCATTGCCGTGATGCACGCAGGCCGGCTGACCGAGGCGCGTCCGACGGCAGCATGGACGCTCGGAGAACTCGGACTGGCGATGGCCGGTGCCGGCGAAGGCGCGCATGGCGCTGCTGGAACGGGGGAGGTACTGCATGCGGCTTGAAGCCCGAAGCGGCGTCTCGCGCGTGGCCATGCTGGCCGCGCCGGTCATGGCGATCGTTGCTACCTTGCTGATCTGCGCCTTGTTGGTGCGTTGGGCCGGTGCGCCGGTGGGACGTGCTTACATGCTGCTGCTCGAAGGCGGCTTCGGATCGCGTTTTGCCTGGTCGGAAACGCTCACGCGCGCTACGCCGCTGATCCTGACCGGCTTGTCGGTTGCTGTAGCCTTTCGCGCTCGCCTGTTCAATATCGGCGCCGAAGGGCAGCTCTATCTCGGCGCGCTGGCGGCGGTGGCCGTTGGCGGGCAGGTCGATGGCGCGGCGGTGCCCTGGGCGCAGCAGTTGCCGACGGGCTTGCTGTTCGTGCTGATGGTGGCGGCCGGCATGCTGGCCGGTGCCTTGCTGCTGCTCGGGGCTGCATGGCTCAAGACGCGGCTTGGCGTGGATGAGGTGGTTACGACCTTGCTGGCCAACTTTATCGTGCTGCTGTTTGTGTCAATGATGCTGGACGGCCCGATGAAAGACGCCACGGCGATGGGGTGGCCGCAATCGGTGCCGCTGGTGCCGGAACTGGAATTGTCGAAACTGATGGCGCGCTCGCGCGTGCACAGCGGGCTGCTGCTGGCTGGCGCGCTTGCCGTGATCCTGTGGGCGGTCAACCGCTTCACGGTGTTCGGCCTGCAGATGCGCGCGGTGGGCGCCAATGCGCGCGCCGCGGCGTTCGCCGGCATGCCGGTGCGGCGCGTGACGATGTGGGCCGCGCTGTTGTCGGGCGGGCTGGCGGGATTGGCAGGCGTGGTGGAGGTGGCAGGGCGCACCAGCTATCTCACGCTCGATATTTCGCCGGGCTACGGCTACGCCGGTGTGGTCATCGCCATGCTGGCGGGGTTGCATCCGCTAGGCGTGGTGGCGGCGTCGGTATTCGTGGCGGGGGTGCTGGTGGGGGCGGACGGCATGAGCCGCGCGGTGGGCGTGCCCAACAGCATTGCCGACGTGATCGTGGCGGTGGCGCTGCTCGCCATGCTGGTGGCCACCATGCTGACACGCTACCGTATCCGTTTCGATGCGCGGGGCAAGGCGGCCTGATGGAATTGCTCGATATCCTGGCCTCGGCGCCATTCTGGATCGCGGTGCTGCGCGTGGCCACGCCGCTGGTCTTCGGCACGTTGGGCGTGTTGCTGTGCGAGCGCGCCGGCGTGCTCAACCTCGGCATCGAAGGCATCATGGTGGCCGGCGCGTTCGGCGGCTGGCTGGCGGTCTATCATGGCGCCCCGCTGTGGGGCGGGGTCGCTGTGGCTGCCGCCGTGGGACTTGCCTTCGGCCTGCTGCATGGCTGGCTGACGGTGAGCCTGGCGCTGTCGCAGCACGTGGCAGGCCTGGGCGTCACCATGCTGGCCACCAGCCTGTCCTACTATGCCTACCGGATCGGCTTCGCCTCGGTGTCCACGCCACCCACCATCACGCCCTTCGCGCCGATGCGCTGGATCGAGGACGTGCCGCTGCTCGGCCGCGTGCTGGGCCCCGTCTTCGGCCAGGAAAGCGCGTTGACGCTGCTGGCGCTGGGCCTGGTGCCCGTGGTGGCCTGGGTGCTTTATCGCACGCCGCTCGGCCTGGCCGTGCGCATGGTCGGCGAGAATCCCGCTGCGGCGGAGGGGCAGGGGATTCGGGTAGGCGCCATGCGCATCGGTGCGATCATGGCCGGTTCGGCGTTGATGGCGGTGGGGGGTGCATTCCTGACGCTGTCCGCCTTTAATGCGTTCTTCTTTAATATGATCAACGGGCGGGGCTGGATCTGCGTGGCCCTGGTGGTGTTCGCGTCCTGGCGGCCGGGCCGCGCGCTGGCGGGTGC
This sequence comes from Cupriavidus sp. 05N39, assembly GCF_056397325.1. Taxonomy (NCBI): domain Bacteria; kingdom Pseudomonadati; phylum Pseudomonadota; class Betaproteobacteria; order Burkholderiales; family Burkholderiaceae; genus Cupriavidus; species Cupriavidus sp. 05N39. The sequence continues at coordinate 16,877 of NZ_JBFTNE010000112.1, read as the reverse complement.
CTTGCTGTTTGCTGCCTTCGATGCGCTGCAACTGCGCCTGCAACAGAGCGGTGCCAGCCTGCCGGGTCTGCCGCCGCTGCCGTATCAGCTGTACCTGATGCTGCCGTACGTGCTGTCGATTCTCGCGCTGGTGCTGGTGGCGCGGCGCGCCACATACCCGCAGGCGCTGATGAAGCCCTATCGCAAGGGCGAACGCTGAGTCCAATCACACGTAGCGAATAACAAACAACCACTATGCTCGATCTTATCCTGCGCAACTGCACGCTCCCCGATGGCCGCACCGGCATCGATATCGGCATCGCGGGCGACCGCATCAAGGCAGTCGAGCCGGCGCTCAAGGCGCCAGCGGCGGCCGAGGTCGATGCGGCGGGGCAGCTTGTCACGCCGCCCTTTGTGGATGCGCATTTCCATATGGACTCCACGCTGTCCTACGGTTTGCCGCGCATCAACCAGTCGGGCACGTTGCTCGAAGGCATTGCGCTATGGGGCGAGCTCAAGCCGCTGCTGACGCAGGATGCCATCGTCGAGCGGGCACTCGCCTATTGCGACTGGGCGGTGGCCAAGGGGCTGCTGGCGATCCGTTCGCATGTGGATGTGTGCGATCCGCGCTTGCTTGCCACCGAGGCGCTGCTGCACGTGCGCGAGAAGGTGCGGCCTTACCTTGACCTGCAACTGGTAGCCTTTCCGCAGGACGGCGTGCTGCGCGCGCCCGGCGCGCTCGACAACCTCAAGCGCGCCCTGGGCATGGGCGTCGACGTGGTGGGCGGCATCCCGCATTTCGAGCGCACCATGGCCGATGGCGCGGAGTCCGTGCGCATCCTGTGCGAGCTGGCCTGCGAGCGCGGGCTGCGGGTGGACATGCATTGCGACGAGAGTGACGATCCGCTGTCGCGCCATATCGAGACACTGGCATGCCAGACCGTGCGGCTCGGGTTGCAGGGCCGGGTCACGGGTTCGCACCTGACCTCGATGCATTCGATGGACAACTACTACGTGTCCAAGCTGATTCCGCTGATTCGAGAATCCGGTGTGGCGGCCATCGCCAACCCGCTGATCAACATCACGCTGCAGGGCCGGCACGACACCTACCCGAAGCGGCGTGGCATGACCCGCGTGCCGGAGTTGCTGGCCGGGGGCGTGCCGGTGGCATTCGGCCACGATTGCGTGATGGATCCCTGGTACAGCCTGGGCTCCGGCGACATGCTGGAGGTGGCGCATATGGGCCTGCATGTGGCGCAGATGACGGGGCAGGAGGCGATGCGCGCGTGTTTTGCCGCCGTCACCGAGACGCCGGCGCGGATCCTCGGGCTGGAGGGCTACGGCATCGCACCGGACTGCCGCGCGGACCTGGTGCTGCTGCAGGCGCGCGACCCGGTCGAGGCAATCCGCTTGCGCGCTACCCGTCTGCTCGTGCTGCGGGCGGGCAAGGTGGTGGCGAGCACGCGTCCGGCTACCGCCACCTTGCACCTGGATGGCAGGCCCGGGCAGGTCAGTTTCCAGCCTTGAGTCCGGTTTTGGGAAGACTGGGAAGAAATTGCAGGGCAGGTGTTGACAGCTGATTATGTAATCAGCATAATGTTGTTCTTCGCAGCGCTGCAGCAGAAAAGCAGTGAGACGAAGCCCAGATGGCGAAATTGGTAGACGCACTAGGTTCAGGTCCTAGCGGTGGCAACACTGTGGAGGTTCGAGTCCTCTTCTGGGCACCAAGACTCGATGAAAAAGGCCGTTGCTTATGCAGCGGCCTTTTTCTTTTGTGCCGCGCGATCTGTGCCGCGGCAAGGCCTTCTGGTCTGCTCAAGGTCCTGCGGACCAGGATTGCATCCTCCACTCATCGTCGTCCGCGGACTGGCTTGCCGATGTGCCATCGGCCCTCAAGGCCGATACCGGCGTCAGCCGCCCTACATAAGCCAGCTTGCGCGTGACCTGGAAAGAGGGCACGTCGCCTTCCCGCATATGCAGCAGGTCGGCCGGCGAGACCGCGTCGTCCGCCGCGCTTGTCAGCGACAGGCCGGCCGCCCGGTAGGACGCGAGCACCAGTTGCGAGCAGAAGAAGCTGTTGCGCGCATCCAGCTCGTTGGGCGCCATCTGGATGGCGCTGAAGCTGCGCATGCAGGCGTTGCGGACCACGCCGGGCACACCCGGCAGTTCGCACAGACGCCGCTCCAGCGAAAACGGCGCATGCATGGCGATGCCGAGATGGTTATACGGCTGGCCTACCTGGGCCATCGCGAAGGCATGCAATTTCAGGCGCATACCATCGTCGAGCCCGGGGTGGCGGTAAGCCACGATGATGTCGCCGTCATTCAGCGCCTGTTGCAGCGGATAGACCCGAACGCCAGAGCCCACTGCCTCCACCACATTGCCGCCGCCCACATAGACGGCCGAATGGCTGACCTGCGATATCGTCGCCAGCCGGATCGCCGAAGAGTTGAATGAGGTGGCTGCCGAGAGCAGGATATCGCCGACCTGCAAGGCGTCGATATCGAGTGGGCGCACTCCGACCCCGGACACCTCCAGGCTCATCTGCTGGAAGCGTAGCGGCAGCCCGGAGCCCTGTGCCGCAGCGACATTGAGATCGTCCGCGTGGCTGCCCCATTGCGTCGCGCAGCCGCCCAGTGCGAGGCCCGCCAGCGCCGCACCGGCAATCATCAGGAGCCGGCTCATGCCTCGTCGTCCTTGCGCGCCGGAGGCATGCGCCGAAAGGGGAAGAGTTGCTGCCGTATGAAGCCATCGGGCATGTAGTCGCCGACCACGCCGTATTTTTCGGGGAAGCGCCTGCCGGACTTCACCGCGGTGCCGAACAGGTAATCGAGGAAGGCGTAGTGCGCCGAGTAATTCTTGTCGATCGCCTCGTCATCCGAGGCGTGGTGCCAGTGATGGAAATCCGGCGTCACCACCAGGTAGCGCAGCGGGCCCCACGGCAGGTGGACATTGGCGTGGTTGAATACCGCCTGGAAGCCCACGATGATGATGTACGCGTCGATGACAGCCTTGTTGAACCCGAGCACATACAACGGCGCCAGCACCAGCACCCGCGTGAATACCAGTTCGAGGATGTGCTGGCGCGAACCGGCGAGCCAGTCCATGGTCTTGGTGCTGTGGTGCACGGAATGGAATTTCCACAGGAAGGGCACCTCGTGATAGGCCCGATGGGTCCAGTACTGCGCCAGGTCGGCTGCCAGTATGCACAGCAGCAGTTGCAGCAGGAAGGGGATACCTCCCACGAAAGCATGCACGCTGTCGCGTACCAGCCAGCCGAACAAGCGGAAGATCAGGAAGTTGACCGTCAGCAGGATCAGGCCAACGATGAAGTGATTGACCGCGAAATGCACGAGGTCGGTCTGCCATTCGCGGCGAAATACGGCTTGCCCGCGATAGAGCGGGAACATCTTTTCGATGACCACGAAAATCAGTGTCGAGCCCAGCAGGTCGAGGATGAACCAGTCCAGGCCGATATATGGCGTGTGGTCCGGGAAGTCCCCCACCGGTACTCGCGAGCCACCGAGCGCCACGGCCAGCGCCACGAGCGCGAAGGCAGCGGCATTCAGACTGCGGCGGCGCCCCAGCACCAGGTTGCTCAGCGACAGGCCGCCTGACACCAGCAGCGCGGCAAACAGGACGTGGCGCAATACGTCGACCGAATACTTGTGGCGCAGTTCGGGCGTGGTCAGGTATTGCGGGAAATGGAAAGCGATCACGCCCAGCAGGCTGAGTCCGCCCAGGGCCAGCGCAAGGATGGCCGTGATCAGGCCGCGTCCGGCCGCAAGCTCGCCGCTGCTGCCCAGCAGGTCGCGCGTATCGCGCAACACGTTGTGCACCGGGGCGATTGGCAGTTTCCCGGCTGCGCCGTTCTGTTTCATTTTTGAATCATCGGACCCGCCAGGATTTTCAGGCCTGTCGGTCGAATCGCTATTTATCCGCATCTTCCGCTATTCCGTTGTTTTGCTTCTTCTTGTTCTGCTACGGCTGGCGCGCCGGGCATCGCTGCCGGGCCTGGCTGCCAGCCGCGATCCTAGCGGAGCGCTTTCGATTTGCATAGCAATGTGGCGCCGTCCGACACGTTCCGGCCGGCAGGCGAACGGTCCTGTGCGGCGCCCCACGCAAGGCGTGCCAGCGCCCTAACGTTTGGCCAGTGTTTGACCTATGCTCTAGCAAAGCCGACATGGTTCATTTCAGCCAGGGGTTGCAGTCATGGCCAGGCGCGTGTCATCTGCTAGCGCAACAGGAGGCGGTGCCAGCACCGCTGGTACTGGTCATTGCGCGCACGCTGTCCACTCCCATCCGTGCCGCCAGTGCTGTTGCTCGATTCTTGCGATGCTGCTGGCAGCCCTGGTGCAGGCCGAGGAGCGCCCCACGCCCGGCAACGCCGGCCTCGGCTGGAACCAGCCTGAATCTGATCCGTACGCGCAGGTTGCCAGCAATGCTCCGCCGTCGTCTGAGCAGGCTGCCGGCAACGCCTTGGCGCTGCCTCCGCAGATTGTCGGCAGCGACCTCCCGGATCCGCCTGCGCCGGCAGCGCGGCTCGCCGTGGAGGATACGCAGCCACCTCTGGTGGCGTCGATCGGCAAATGGGCCTGGACCGGCGGGTCGCCTCCTCCCGGTGCGGACAATGACGCCCCCGGTCCCTCGGCGGCCGTGCTCGATCCGATATATGCCGGACCGGCCAACGGGCCGCGGCCAGCCAAACTTTCCCTGCACCTGGACGATGTCACATCTGCCACCGGCTTCGTCGGCAACCGGATGCAAAGCATGGCTGTCGCGCTGGATACCGTACTCCCGCGCAGTGGCGGCCTGACGATTCAACCGCGCTTGCAGCTCGCCTATCAGCCTGCTCCCGACAGAAGTGCATCCGGCTTCCTGGCCGGGCAGCAGGCAGACGCAAGCGCCGCGGAAGTCGTCCTGCGGGTCTATCGCACACAGCCGAGTCGGCTTACCGGAGTCAACGGTGTGTATCCGTTTGTCGAGGCCGACCTGTGGCAGGACCGCAAGCAGGTGATCAATATCAACGGCACACGCATCGATCCCGACATGCTGCGCGGACTTCTCTCTGTCAATCTCGGAGCGCACGGCAGCACCAACGGCGGCGTCAAGCTCTGGGTCAAGCTGAAAGCCGGCCGCAATCCTGGCGGCACTCTGGGGGCGCGCTACCGCTGGTAGGGGCGAGTCGCGCGCTTGCGCTGCGCCGGATTCAGCCGGTTCACCGCCGCATGAAGGGGCCTTCCCACCCAATCAAAGAAGAGGGCTTGCATTTCTGCGCCGTTGCGCTAGAATGCCGTCTTCGCGTGCGGCTGTAGCTCAGTTGGATAGAGTACTTGGCTACGAACCAAGGGGTCGTGGGTTCGAATCCTGCCAGCCGCACCACCAATGACAAGGGTCAGCACGTTTCGCGTGCTGACCCTTTTGTCTTTCTCGGGCGCCGGGATACACCCAGGGGTACACCGAAGAATGGGCTGTCTTGTGCCGGGGTGAGGGCGGGCAGGTCGATTGTTTGTGTTTTCGATTCCTTGGCCTGACTAGCGCGGGCGAGTTGAAGACGCCTTCCTTACTCTTGTTGCAGTTTCGTGCGATTGTCAGCGGCTGCACTAGCCGCGCCGAACCCGTCAACAAGCCAACTCCATACCGTCTCCTCCTCCATCCATGTCCTCCGAAATTGAAAAAGCTGCGGCCATTGTCTGGGTCAAGATCCAGATGGCGAAGCACGGACTCTCCTTGGCAGACCTGGAGGATGCTGGCTGTTTCCCGTTGCCGGAACCGGAACAGAAGCCAGTGGCACGCTATCGCGACGCGGAGGGGCGAAGCTGGGACGGGCAGGGCGAGATGCCTTCCTGGTTGCTGCGGGCGGTCAGCGCGGGCCAGAGCCAGGAGCATTTCCGGGTCGTCGGATGACCGGGCGCAATGCCGCCTTTCGCCCGTCCAAATGCTGGCGCCAGCATTTCATGGGATGACGAAGTATAGTTTTCCATTTTTTGGGATCCGCCCGCAGTACCTCGCTCAAGTAAATCTCATGGTGCTTTCCGGTTCGGACTGCATGCATGTCGATATATTCATGCTTTTGCGTTGACGTGCGCGGGGCGCTTTCCGCGTCAGGCTGGCGGGAGACGCCGGGGTGGAAACACCACGCTCACGCGCAGGCCGCCRCTGCCGGGAGCCTGGCCGAGTTCGACGCGGGCGCCATGCCGGTCGGCGATCTGCCTGACGATCGACAGCCCGAGTCCACAGCCGTCGGCGCGCGAGCCGCGCAGGCGATAGAAGCGGCCGAATACCTTGGCCCGCTCGTCGGGCGGAATGCCAGGGCCGCTGTCGTTGACATTCAGCACGGCGTTGCCCGTTGCGTCGCACGCCACCGACACGTCGATTTGTCCGCCTTCCGGCGTGTAGCGGATCGCGTTGTCGACCAGATTGGCTGCAAGCTCGCGCAGCAGCAGCGGTTGTCCCGTCATCCATACCGGCCCGCTGCCGTCGAAGCCGAGGTCAATGCGCTTTTCGAGCGCTTGCGGCAACAGGTCGAAGCTCGTCTGGCGCACAAGCTCGGTCAGGTCGAGCCCCACGTCATCCACGACGTGGCCTGACTCGCTGCGCGCGAGCGCCAGCAGTTGCTGGATCATGCGTGAAGTGGCATCGGTGCTGTCATGGATCTCCTTCACGATTTCGCGCACGCGGCGGGCGTCGTGCTGCGCCAGCGCCAGCGCCGCCTGCGCCTTGAGCACCGTAAGCGGCGTCTTCAACTGGTGCGACGCATCGGCGATGAACTGCCGGTGCGCCTCGTTGAGCTGGCGCTGCCGGCCGGTGTGGAGATTGATCGCCTCGATCAGAGGAATCACTTCGCGCGGCACCGTTTGCGTGGCAATCGGTGTGAGGTCGGTCTGGTCGCGGCCTTTGATTTCGTCGCGGATACGCCGTAACGGCAGCAGGCCGCGCCGGACGCCGAGCGCGATCAGCAGCGCGGCCACTGCGATCAGGGTCAGCTGCATCGCGCTGGTGTCGAACAGCATGCGCCTGGACAAGGCTTCGCGCGCCCCCGTGGTTTCACCGACCTGGACCAGCAAGGGGCCGCAAGGCACGGCCTCGTATACCGGTCGCCGCAGCGCCACCAGCCGTACCGGCTCGCCGTTGTACATGGCGTTGTGGAACAACGGCTGGTCGCCCGCAGGCACGGTGGGCGGAGCGGGCAGGTCCTCCTGGCCCGTGACGAGCGATGGCGGATCAAGGCAACTCACCTTGTAGAAGATCCGGTCCTGCGAGCGGGTTTCGAGCATCTCCAGCGCGGCGTACGGCACGTCGACGGTCAGCTCGCCGCTCTGGACCGAAACCCGCTCCGCCATGGCAAGCGCTGAACCGAGCAGGGTACGGTCATAGGCCTGGTTGGCCTGCTCCAGCGTGCGCACGTAGTTGATGCGGAATCCGACTATCCAGACGACGGACAGCGGAATTAGCAGCCACCGGAGGAGGTGGTTACGCAGTCGAATCATCGACCGCTTCCAGGCGGTAGCCGAGTCCGCGCAGGGTCCGGATGTGGGTACCGCTGCCCTCGAGGCGCTTGCGCAGCCGATGCACGTAAAGTTCGACGGCCTCCGCGCTGACCGCGTCGTCGAGCGAGCATAACTGCGCGCACATCTCCTGCTTGCTGACCGGCCGGCCGGCGCGTGTGATCAGGGTCTCCAGCACGCCATGCTCGCGCCGCGGCAAAACCAGCGGCTGGCCGGCCACGCTGAACTCCATGGCCACGCTGTCGAAGCACAGGCGGCCCATCTCGAACAGAGCATGCGTGCTGCCCTGCCGGCGCCGCGCGATGGCGCGCAACCTGGCCACCAGTTCGGCCAGGTCAAATGGCTTTGGCAGGTAGTCGTCGGCGCCCGCGTTCAGCCCGCGCACCCGGTCGGGTGTTTCACCCGACGCAGTGAGGATCAGCACCGGCACATCGTCGCCACGGGCGCGTGCACGGCGCAGCACTTCGATGCCGCTGATTCCCGGCAGCGCCAGGTCGAGCACGACCACGTCGTAGCGTTCCGCCTGGAGCAGCTGGTCCGCGTGCAGGCCATCGGACACGACATCGAGCACCATGCCGGCGGCACCCAGGGCCTCCGTCAGCGAGCGCGCCAGTTTCGGGTTGTCTTCGACCAGCAGCGTGCGCATGGGGTCAACCCTCGCCGGCACTGCCGGTATGGGTGCAAAGGGCATTGGCGTCGCTATAATGGCGCGCCGGCTGGAGGAAACATGACATCGAGGGCATGGTTGATCGGGCTCCTGTTACTGCTGATGCTACCCATGGCGAGGGCCCAAGTCCCCGAGGGTTATCCCGCGGATTACGCGGCGACCATCGCGGCGGCGAAGCGTGAGGGCAGGGTGGTTGTTTACTCGCCCACCGACATGGCAGAGGCCCGGTACCTGATTGCGGATTTCAAATCCTTGTACCCCGGTGTCGATGTCGAGTACCACGATCTCAATAGCACCGAGGTCTACAACCGCTTCCTGAAAGAGGTTCAGGGTGGCAGCGCCACGGCCGACGTGCTGTGGAGTTCGGCCATGGACCTGCAGGTCAAGCTGGTCAACGATGGCTATGCCCTGCAGTACGCGTCGCCGGAGCGTGCCGGCCTGCCTGACTGGGCGGTCTGGAGGAACGAGGCCTGGGGCACGACGCTTGAGCCAGTCGGCTTTGCCTACAACAAGCGCCAGCTGGCCGCCGCCGAAGTGCCACGCACGCACGCCGATTTCATTCGTCTGCTCACGGCCGCTCCCGGACGCTTCAAAGGCCGCGTGATCACCTACGACCTGGAGAACTCGAGCCTGGGCTTCCTGTTCGCCACGCAGGACGCGAAGGCATCCGGCATGTGGTGGGACGTGGCCCGGGCGCTCGGTGCCAATCAGGTCCGGCAAGTCCCGAGTACCGCTGCCATGCTGGAGAGCGTGGCCTCCGGCGAAAGCCTGCTGGCCTACAACCTGTTGGGTTCCTATGCGTACAACAAGGTGCGCACCGATCCGGCGATCGGCTTTGTCTATCCGCAGGACTACGTGCTGGTCGGCTCGCGCATTGCGTTTATCCRGCGGCGCGCGGCGCATCCCAATGCAGCCAGGCTGTGGCTCGACTACATGCTGTCGAAGCGCGGCCAGACCGTGCTGGCAAACCAGCTGGGTTTGTTTGCGTTGCGTAGCGATGCGCATGGCGGCGGCAATGCGGCAGTGCTCCGGCTCGATGCGGGCAGCAACATCCGGCCGATCGCGATCGGCGCCGGGCTGATGGTCTATCTCGACCGCAACAAACGGCAGGAATTCCTCAAGCGCTGGAAAGACGCGCTGGCACAGCCGCGCTAAGCCTAGGGCTGCACTACGGCTTGCCGCCACTGCAGGATGAAATCCCGGTAGTTCTGGTTGTTGAGATAGCCAATCAGGCCCGGCCCGACCGCGATCGGCCTCAGGCTGCCGCCAAGCCTTTGCCTGAGGCGGGCGGCGGTGAATTCGCCTTCGACGTCGTCGCGCAGCGCGTAGAGGTGTGCGCTGTTCGCAATCACGGCCTGGCCGCGCTTGGACAGCGTGTAGTCCACCCAGAGCTTTGCGGCGTTGGGATGTGCCGCCTTCTTGTTGATCACGATGATGCGTGACATGACGAGCGTGTAGTCCTTCGGGAACACATAGCCCAGCGATGGATTCTTCTGCGCCTGCGCCACCGTGTAGGCGCCCAGCAGGTTGTAGCCAACCAGCACCTGGCCCGAGGCCACGCGCCTGGCCATGGCGTCGGTCGTCAGGTCGAGGCGGGCCGCGGCCTTGCCCAGGGCGCGGGCGACATCCCAGAATGCGGGCGATACAGCGACATCCTGCGTGGCAAGAAAGAAGCCGAGTCCGGACTTTTCAATATCGTAGCTGACCACCTTTCCCTTGAAGCGCGTTGGGTCGCTGTTCAGAAGCCGGGCCAGGTCGGCATGTGTCTGCGGCACTTCGCCGGCCCGCAGCAGCTTCTTGTTGTAGGCGACGACGATCGGCTCGTAGGTGGTGGCGAAGGCCTGGTTCTTCCAACTGGCCCACTCCGGGAAGTTCGCCTTTTCCGGAGAGTCGTAAGTCATGGTGTAGCCACTGTCGACCAGCGCGGCTTGCTGATCCATGGCTGAACTCCACAGCACGTCAGCGGATTCGCCGCCCAGCTGTGTCTCGGCGACAAAGCGGTGGTACAGCACGGTGCTGTTCAGGTCTTCATAGGTGATGTCGATACGCGGATACATGGCCCGGAAATCCGCAATCAGGAATTTGGCGATGCCCGCGTCCGTGGTCGAGTAAATCACCAGCCGGCCTTCGTCTTCGGCGGCCTTGACCGTCTCCGCGTACGCCGGTGCATAGCCAGGCGGAACACTGCCCTTGGACGCATAGCCCATGAGCTCCCCAGGCTCCTGCGCCATGCCGAGCGTGCAGATCAGCCCGAACCCCAGCCCGATGAGGAATTTCATGCTTTGCCTTCCGCTTCGTCTCGTCCGCTGACCGGCACCAGCAGCAGGGGGGTGCGAGTCTTGCGCATGACTTCATGGGCTACCGAGCCGAACAGCAGGCCGGCCAGGACACCATCGCCATGCGAACCCATCAGGATCAGGTCAGCGGGCCCAAGACGGGCTTCGTCGAGGATAAGCTGGGCCACGTCGTCCCCCTCGCACACGATGATCTCGGTGATCGGCTGCGGCGGGTTCTTGTCCGTGCGCACGGCATAGAAGGCCGCGATCTGCGCTTCAATGTGCAGCTTCACCCGTTGCGCGCGATCATGGTGATACCTGTCGAGCGCGTCCTGGGGCACGTGGGAATCGATCTCGATCAGCGACTTCTCGCGCTGGTCCGGGATAACGGTGAGCACCTGCAGTCTTGCGCCCAACCGGTTGGCCAGGCCGATGGCGTAGGCCAGCGCGTCTTCGCAGCCTTCGCTCAGGTCCGCGGCATAGAGAATGGATCGGATTTCGTTGTGCATGGTGGGCTACCGTCAATGGGCATGGCCAACGATGGGGATGACCCCGAAGACAACGGTGGCCACCAGCATGACCAGCGCCGCCGACAAGGCCCAGAGCAGCGTGTAGCGCTGGTGGTCGCCGAATTCGACCTCGGCCAGGCCGACCAGCAAATAGGTCGATGCGACCAGTGGACTGAGCAGGTGCACCTGCTGGCCGATCAGCGATGCGCGCCCGATTTCAGCGGCGCCAATGCCATAGACGGCGGCCGCTTTGGCAAGGATAGGCAGGATGCCGAAGTAGAACGCGTCGTTCGAGATGAAAAAAGTAAACGGGACGCTCAGCACGCCGGTGACGATGGCCATGTAAGGGCCCATCCAGTCCGGCACGGCGCTGATCACGCTGGCCGCGATCGCGTCGACCATCTTGGTGCCCGACAGGATGCCCACGAAGATACCGGCAGCGAAGATCAGCGACACCACGGGAACAATATTGGCGGCATGCGAGCTGAGCCTCTCCTTCTGGTCCTTGAGGCTGGGGTAGTTGATCATCAGCGCCAGCGCGGAGGCCACCATGAACAGTACCTGCAACGGCATGGTGCCGAGAATCAGCAGCACCATGAGTCCCAGGGTCAGCAGGAAATTGACCCAAAGGAGCCTGGGCCTGGCGATGTCGGGGTCGCCCGCTGTCACCTGCGGCTGTGCGGCGGAAGCGGGATCCGCCGAGCCTGCCGCAATGGCGCCGAGCCGCGTGCGCTCGCGGCGCCCCAGCAGGAAGGCGACGAACAAGCCCCAGCACCCGGTGACGATCATCGGCAGGATCATCGGTACGAAGATCAGGCCCACGTCCACGCCAAGCGCGCTCGCCGCGCGCGCGGTGGGGCCGCCCCAGGGCAGGATGTTCATCAGCCCGCCAGCCATCATGATTACGCACGCCAGCACAAGGCGGCTGATGCCGAGCCGCTTGTAGAGCGGGAGCATGGCGGCGCAGGTGATCATGTAGGTGGTGGAGCCGTCGCCGTCGAGCGAGACGCACACTGCCAGCACGAAGGTGCCGACGACGATCTTCATCGGATCCCCGCCCACCATTCTCAGGATCACGCGCACCGCCGGGTCGAACAAGCCGGCGTCGATCATCACGCCGAAATACAGGATGGCAAACATCAGCATCACGCCCGTCGGCGCGAGCTTCTTGATGCCATCCAGCATCATCGCCCCCAGCTCCATCCCAAAGCCACCGATCAGCCCGAACGTGATCGGCACCAGGATCAGCGCGACCATGGCCGAAAGGCGCTTGGTCATGATCAGCGCCATGAAAACGATCACCATCGAATAGGCGAGGAGGGTCAGCATGTCGTGTATCTCCGCTCTCTCAGGCTACGAACTGGCACTGGGAAGCCGGCGTGCGCGTGTCCATATTGCGGCCCCGGTTCAGGTGGTCGTCGATTTCGGCGGCGCAGCCAAGCATGCGCGGGTAGAGGAAGATCGTGAAGGCGGCCGTCTCCAGCGCGCTTTCCGCGTACTGTCCGCCCTGGTAGGGCTGCCAGAGCATCTTGAGCAGTAGCGCGGCGATCACCGCGTCGATATTCACGCAGTAGACGGTGCGCGACACGCCCTCATCGAACAAGGTTTGCACCAGTTCACGGTAGAAGGTGTGGAACACGTTGTACTCGCCGCGGCCGGCGAGCAGCCCGGCAATGAACACCTCCCGGGGGTCGTGGTTGACAGGCTTGTCCTTGAACACCGGGTGGTTGACGCCGGGGATCTTCTGGATGTCCAGGCTGCCGGTATTCTTCTTGTTCGCCTTGTAATCGGCATAGCGTTTGACATATCGCTGCGCCAGGGCCTTGAGGTCGATACCGTGATTGGGGTCGCCTGGGTCCTTGAGGCCGGTGTCCTTGAACTGCTCGATCAGGAAGGCGATGCCTTCGTAGCCGTTGCCGCCATGCGCATAGCCGGAGTGCGTGAGAAAGCCGGCCAGCGCTTTGTTGAGCTGCACGCGGCCCGGGTCTTCGGGCCCGTCCGCCGACACCGCGCCCTTGGCGCCCTGCGCGGAGATCGTGCCCGGTCCGTTGCTTAGCAGCAGCCCGACCAGCACCTGGAACGCATACAGATCGGCAGGATTGGGTGTCAGGCCCAGGAGGGCGACAAATGCGACTTCGCTGATTGGCCGTCGCTCCAGAATGTCGCTGATCGCCATGCCGCAGAAACTGTCGGCCGCGTGCTGATTCGCCGGCACCGAGGCGCCGATCAGCGCGCCGAACAAGCGCATCCACCAAGGCAAGCTCTCCGCGGTGATCCGCGACACGCGCTTGCGCATCAGCGGCCCCCAGGCCAGCGTGGTGGTAATGGCGGCCAGTACAGCGTCTTCCGTCGGGTGGCCCGGCAGGGTGCGGAGGTAGCTGATGAACACCGACCTGGCGCCTCGGGCCTTTAGCCCATTGAGCATGGCGCCGGCGCGGCCGTCGGCCTGGTCCGCGACGAACAAGGCCGGGTCTTCGAGTTGGATCCCGCTGATGTCGAAGCTTTCGTTCATCGCATCGTCGAGGCCGGCTGCCGCGAACGCGTCGATCAGCATTTGCGACAGTGCCCGCGCGCGCTCTTGCGTGCGCGGCCCGAGGATGCTGGCCGCCGTGGCCAGTACGCTGTTGGGCGCGTTGCCGGCATCGCGCGAGGCCTGGGCGGCCGCCAGCGCGGGGTGGCCGTGCAAGTTCAGCCCGGCCCCGATGGCCACGTTGATCAATCGCTGGTCGTTGACGCCACCGGGCTCGTGCAGCAGCGCCAGGTTCACGTTGGTCTCCAGCGGATGCTGCGCCGCGTCGAGCATCGATACGCCGTGCAGGCTGGTCAACTGCGTCCTGGCATCCATCTGCGAAGCGCCCGACGTGTCTTTCATGGACTGCCGGGGTAGCATGGCACCGATCTGTTGCCGGAGGGCGGCAATCTGCTGGCCGTACGGCGCGGGCGCCTCCACCACGGCGAGATCGAGTTCAGGTGGCAGCTTCAGGCCCCGGCTGGCACTGAACCAGGGCTTGAGCTCCATCGTGCCTTCCGGCGCGAAATCGGGCTGCACGCCGTTGGCACGCATCACAGCCGTCAGCGCGGCCGGGATATCGGCGATATTGACCACCACCGCGCCCTTGGCCGAGACCACCGGGTTCTGTGGCGTGAATAGCGCATCGACGCCGAATTTTTCCATGAACCAGCGCTCTTTGGATTCGGCGTCGTCGGCGCCACCGGCCATGGCCCCGGCATGGCCGACGGCGCGTGTGAGCTTGCTCTTCCAGCGGCCGACCACGCAGGCCACCACCGGTTTGGTAAAGCTGGCATCGCGTTCGTAGTAGCCGCCTGGCTCGCAATACAGCACCGCGGCCTTGCTACGGTCGTCGTGGGCCAGCGCGAAGGCGAATTCGGGGGCGGCGTAGTGAATGTAGACATCCTTGCCGCTAGAGATCAACGTGGTCGTGCCCCAGCCAGCCATGCGCAGGTACTGCGCAATGGTGGTGGTGAAGCCGCCCGAGTTCGACAGGATCGCGATCGAGCCTTTGCGCAAGGTGTCGGCCGGCGCGTCCCCGCCCAGCGCGCCACCGATGCGAACCTGATTCCAGGCGTCGGCCACGCCGAGGCTGTTGCCTCCGAAGATATCTACGCCGTTGAGCTGGGCCAGCGCGCGGATTTCGCGGGCGTCGTGTACCGACATCTTCTCGGTTGGAATGAAGATCTTCTTGAGGTCAGGGTTGACCCGTATCAGCTCGACTACGCCGTCGTCGGCCGCAGAGGGGGGCAGATAGACCACGCCGCAATTGAAGCGGTGGCCGGCCTCCAGGCCTTCACGTACATTGTTGTAGACCGGGATCGGCCCCGCCGGCGTGTCCAGCACCTGCCCCTTGCGGCCTGGCGAGGTGCCGAACACCACGTTGCCGCCCGAGTAGGCATGGCCTACCGGCGTCACGTCGCTGGACTCGCCTCCCATAATGTTGAGCACGCACACGCGGTCCTCGCGCGTGGCCACTTCCGACAAGGATTGAATACCGACGAAATACTTGAAATCACCAACACCTTTGGCGCGCATGGTTGTCTCCTGTACAGTGACTTCAGGCGGTCACATTCAAACTGGCCGCGACTTGTGCGCGGCCACCGGCTTTCATCCAGGCGTCTACCTTACGAGCATAGTCCACCACCTCGCTCATCGCCGAGTCGAATCCAAAGCTCACGTAGGGCAGGCCGAGCGACTCGCAGGTGTCGCGCAGCACGGCCATGCCGCGGACCAGGTTCGGTCCCCCGCGTCCGACCACCACGTAGAGCGGCGCGGCGCCGTACTTGCCGAAATGCTCCCGCAGCGCGTCGGCCATGGCGCGGAAGGTCTCGAAGATATCGGTGTTGTTGGACTTGCCCCCGATGATGAACAGCACGTTGCTCTGCTTGAGCCAATGCTTGAAGCAGATGCCGGCGACAGCCTTCATCTTCTCGTACGGCGGGTTCCCGCCGAAGTCGGAAGAGATGATGGCGTCGGCTCCCAGCATTTGCGTCACCAGGGAATTCGCGCCGCCTCCGAAGGTCGGCGCCAGGATGGTTCCCTTGTCGTTGATGATGTACACGTCACTTTGCCCCTGATAGGTACGGAGCTGGTTGATCTCTTGCTCGAAGGGCGACGTGTCGACAGCAAACAGATGAGGCGGCAGGTCCAGGCGCTGCCAGCGCGGATCGTCGCGGTCGAAGCCGCACTTGAAGTCGCAGGCGACAGGCGTGAGCCGCCCGCGCTTGTCCGCGCGCATCCGGATCGGGTTGAGCTCCAGCGTGGTCATGCCGTAGTCGTGGAACAGGTCCCACAGGTTTGGCAAATGCTGCACCAGCGGCGAGATGATCTCCTTTGGCGCGTTCAGGCCGCTCAACGCGTTCGCCACGACAAAGGCCTTGAGGCCGGTCAACGGGTTGAAAGGCACGCGGGCGACCTGGCTGTCGTCCAGTTCCTCGATGTCCATGCCGCCGTGGTGGGTCAAGGTCATGGTCGGGGCGCGGAACTCGGTGGAATCGGTCAGCGAAAAGTAGATCTCGTGGTCGGAAGGCACGCCGCCTTCGAAGGTCACGCCATTGGCCTTGGCGTGCTGGTTGCCGTGGTGGTGCTCGGCAAAGTAGAGCCGCTCTTTTTCCTTGAGTGCCGATGCCAGGTCACCCACCCGGCCCAGCAGGCCGGCCTTGCCCTTCTTGCCGACACCGCCGCGGAATACCGGCTTGATGAAGACTTGTTTGTGGCGTTCGATCAGCGCTTTGATCTGGTCGTCGTTGGCGTCGGGCCCGAGTACCTCAGCCGTGGGGAAGCCCACGAGTTGCAGCAAGCGCGCGCCGTGAAGCATGCCGGTGATTTGCATGTTGTCTCCTCCGTCTATTAACTATGATCGCCGGGGCATGCTATTCCAGCGAAGCTTTCGCCCGGCTTACATCCAGGGGGCAGGGACTTCCCGCATGCAGCTGGCTGCAGGGCAGGGCGCCTCTTTGAGGGGCAGGGTGTTGAGTGCGGGGGCAACGCCTTTGCCAGATACTGATGCGCACTATGCGATGTGCGCAGGCGTCACCAGATGGAGCACTGAAGTGCTTTGCGATGGGTGATCGAAACGGCTCCTGCAATTTTTTCCAGAAAGGGCTTGTCAGGCGGGCGCCGACGCTTTAGTATTCGCCCCCTCGCAACACAAACGCCGCGCTGCAAGGCAGGCGGGGCAAGGGTTGCAGGGTTTGCTGGAAAGGTGGGCGGCGCAAAAAAGCGAGGCTTGCCGAAGCAAGAAAAGATTAAAAGTGTTTGACGAAACGTAGAAGGTTCTTCATAATCTCGTTTCTCTGCTGCAGAAAACGCAGTGACGCGGTAAGCAAAGCGAACCGCGGCTAGTTCTTTAACAAACAAACAACCGATAAGTGTGGGCGCTTGATAGCGGATGCGGAAGACTTCGGTCTTTTAGCTTACAAGTTA